>JBAUAY010000364.1:0-1941 GCA_049676235.1 Streptosporangiaceae bacterium | reverse complement strand
GGGTGACAGCAGGTGAAGATCAGCCGGAGCCGCTCGTCGTCGATGGCGCCGGCAGGCTCGGGCGGGTCGTCGTCGTCGTAAGACAGCAGTGCCTCCTTATGCTTGTCGTCGCGCTTGTTCTCGCGCCGGATCCGGTCGATGGCCTTGCGGTTGGCGGTGGTGGTCAGCCAGGCGCCGGGGATGGGCGGCACGCCGTCGGCCGGCCACCGCTCCACCGCGGTCGCGAACGCCTCGGCCGCCGCCTCCTCGGCGATGTCGAGGTCACCGAAACGCCTGGTCAGGGAGGCGACCACCCGGGCCCACTCCTCGTCGTGTGCCTGGGTGACCGCCTCCCGGACGTCGGTCACGCTCACAGGAACGGCCGCACCTCGATCTTCCGGTTGCAGGCCTTGGACCCCTCGGCGGCGAGCTTGAGCGCCACGTCGAGGTCGGCGGCCTCGATGATCCACAAGCCGGCCAGATACTCCTTCGACTCCAGGAAGGGCCCGTCGGTGAACATCGCCTCCCCACCCCGGCTGTCGATGACGGTGGCCGAGATGGGCGACCCGAGGCCACCGGCGAAGACCCAGTGACCCTCCGCTTGGAGCCGGTCGTTGAACGCGTCGATGGCCGCCATCTCCTCCGGAGTGGCGAGGCCGGCCGTGTCGTCGATCACGGAAACCATGTACTGCATCTTTGGATCATCTCCTGTGGTCCGGGGCGCCCCTCGTGGGCGACCGCTCACACCTGCTACGAACACCTCAGCCCCGATCCGACACCGCCTCCCGGCTTTCTTTCAAGGATTTTCTGGTACGCCGGTTGAGAACGATCCGACAGCGCGACGGTTTCGGGGCGACGGCGCTCCACTTCCTCATGCGCCCAGTGCGGACGAGCTCTGGGATCAGATCGATCGCGAAGCCCCGTCTTGCGGTCTGCGCGAGGCATTACCGGCTTGGGAGCATCAGGGGCGTGGCCGTGGCCGAGTCGGCGGGACCCATGAGCGGGACCATCGTGCCGCGGTCGGCGGCACCCATCAGCGGGGTAGCGGTGGCCGGGGTGGCCGGGCCCATCAGCGGGCTGGCGCTTCCGTGGTCGGCGGGACCCATGAGCGGGACGGCTGCACCTCGCACATCGGCTCGGTCAGGGACGAACTCGGGCGGGGAGATATCCGGGATCTCGACGTCTGGGTATGGACTCCGGGTGTTCATTTGCGTTTCCTTTCCGTTGGCCGGGCTCGCCCCGGCGTACAGTCTTGGGCCGGATAGCCCTCCTGGTAGAGCTCGGCGGCCATGAGCTGGCTGGCGAGCACGAGGGGGTGCGCTGGCCGGCGCCCGGCCCGGCCGCCGCCTCCTTGAGCGCGTCGATCTTGAGCTGGATGATCTTCTCCGCTAGATCGCGGCAGTGAGCGGGGCGATGGCTGGCCGCGGTGTCCGCGGAGCCCTTGCCAGCGCGGAGACGGACGTGATGTGCAGGGCGAACAGCAGCGGTACGGCGGCTGTCGGGATCAGCGCGAGCGGCAGTTCGCTGATCGGCGCACCGGACGGGGTGACGTTGAGCAGCTGGAATCCGGTGAGGGCGCCGAGGGTCAGGGCCGATACCAGATCGGTCATGCCGAACGCGTTGAACCACAGGGCGGCGCGGCGGCCCCCGCCGTGCGCGAGCCTGCGCGCGACCAGCGGCGCGGCGAGACCGGCGGCGATGTCGCCCAGGCCCGCGGGCAGGGCGAACAGCGCGGGCAGATGGCCAAGGGCCATGGCGGCCACGAAGGCCGTCCCCTCGATCACCCGGAACGAGTGCGGCAGCTCCAGGCGGTTCACCATGCCCGGCGCCGTCAGGGCGCGCGCCACCACCGGGATCCGGCTCAGTGCCAGCAGCAAGCCCAGGAAGCCGGCCACCGCGACCGGCAGCCACGGCACCCCGTGGCCGAGCCGCGCGTGGTACCAGCCGTGACCCGCGATCACC
>JBAUAY010000363.1:0-2335 GCA_049676235.1 Streptosporangiaceae bacterium | reverse complement strand
GTCGTCGCCCTCGTGGCTGGCTCGGTGCCCGCGGCAGCCGCCGCGTCACCGCCGCCGAAGGCGCTCGCCACCGACCGCAGTGCGGACGTGACCTCACTCGGGATGACCCAGAACGTGTTGCCCGCGCCTTGGGCGAGTTGCGGCAGCGTCTGCAGGTACTGGTAGGCGAGCAGCTTGGGATCGGGGTCGTTGTCGTGCACGGCCTGGAACACTGCGCCGATGGCCTGCGCCTCGCCTTCCGCGGTCAGGATCTTGGCCTGCCTGACGCCCTCGGCGGTCAGGATGGCGCTTTGCTTCTCGCCTTCCGCGGTCAGGATCTTGGACGCCCTGACGCCCTCGGCGGTCAGGATCGCGGCGCGCTTCTCTCGCTCGGCGCGCATCTGCTTCTCCATCGCATCCTTGACCGACTTGGGCGGGTCGATGGCCTTGAGCTCCACCCGGGTGACCCGGATACCCCACTTCCCTGACGCGTCATCGAGCACGCCGCGCAGCAAAGCGTTGATCTTGTCACGCGACGTGAGCGTCTGCTCGAGGTCCATCGACCCGATCACACTGCGCAGCATCGTCGCGGTGATCTGCTCGATCGCCTGAATGTAGTTGACGATTTCGTAGTCGGCCGCGCGCGGGTCGGTGACCTGGAAGAACAGCACGGTGTCGATGAGCACGACCAGGTTGTCCTCAGTGATGACCGGCGCGCCAACGAACGAGACAACCTGCTCGCGTAGGTCGATCATCGGCTTCACCCGGTCGATCATGGGGATAACGAAATTCAGACCGGGTCCCAGCGTCTTGCGGTAACGGCCCAGCCGCTCGACGTTGCGGGCGCGTGCCTGCGGGACGATCCGCACCGAACGAATTACGCTGATCACGACTAGCAACGCGACTACCGCCGCGATGACGCTCTCCGCCAACAACATGGCTACTCCCGAGGGTGAACGAGGGCGGTGGCGCCATCGATCTGCATGACGTCGACCTTGGCGCCGACCGGGATCACCAGCGACTCGTCGTAGGGGCGGGACGACCACTCCTCGCCGCCGATGCGAATCCGCCCGCCGTGCTCGGTGACCTCATCCAGGACGATCGCCGAGCGACCGACCAATGCGGCGGTTCCGGTGCGCAGCAACGGCGGCTGCTTGATATGCCGCATCGCGATCGGGCGGACGAAACCGAGCCCGGCACCGGCCGCGACGACGAACGCGGCGAGTTGCAGAGGCAAGCCAAGACCGAAGGCCCCGACCACGGCCGCCACCACCGCCGCGGCCGCGATGAGGCCGAAGGCCAGCGTCGTGGTGAGCAGCTCGGCCACACCGAGTACCGCTGCCACGATCAACCACACAATCCAAGACGACATGGCCGCTCCGCGGATGATCCTGCTTCGACTGTAGCCCTCCCGGGCACCATTCGCAGCACGCGCCCTGGCTATCCCGCCGTCTCATTTGATACACGGCGTTATCGGGAGAACACCATGCCCAACTACCTGATTGTGTGCAATTGGTGACAATTAGCCGTCTAGGTACTGCAGGGGATTTCTGTCGACCTACACTCAAGAGGTAAGGGCAAATTCCCCGCAGCGCGGCTGGACACCAAGGTCCAGGAGGTATCTGGTGGAACGTGGCGACACCGGCCTCGGCCGTGACGCGTACGGTCCACCTAGGCGCGAGCGGGATCGCCGCGGCTACGGCCCTGAGTCCTATCCGCCCGACGACGGTTATCCGGCCTCCGCCGAGGAGGACGATGCCGCCGGGCCTGGCCGGGCGGTAGACGCCGAGGAAGACGACTACGGTCAACTGCTGCGCCGTCCGGGCGAAATGCCGCCCCGGCAGCAACGGCTCCGCCAGCCGGGCCGCCCGCACCCAGGCCAGCCCGGCCGGTTCCCCCCGGGCGCCGTCCCCCCGGGCGCTGTCCCGCCAGGCGCTGTCCCGCCACATGGCGTCCCGGGCCACGGCGGCGGGCCCGGTAACGGCACGCCCTACGGTTCTGGGCCGGGCGGACCTCCGAGCCCGGGCAGGCCGCACGGCGGGTACCCAGATGGCGGCATGCCCCACGGGCCAATGCCGCATGGCGGTCCTCCGAACGGCGTACCGCACGGCGCCCCCGCCAACGGCGCCCCGCCGCACGGCGGCCCCCCGAACGGCGGCGTGCCGCACGCCGGTATCCCGAACGCCGGTATCCCGAACGGCGGTATCCCGAAAGGCGGGCCGCCCAACAGCGGGCAGGTACCCGGCCGACAGTCCCGGTTGCCGAACGGGCGCCGGGTATCACCGGGCGCGGACCGCCTTTACCGACCGCCTGGGCCTAGCGCGCCGGGCGGGACATCAGGGCGGCACCACGGGCC
>JBAUAY010000362.1:0-4073 GCA_049676235.1 Streptosporangiaceae bacterium | reverse complement strand
GTCGGCCAGCGCGCTGACGGTGCTGGATCGCGCGGCCCGGATGGCGGGGACGAGCGTGGAGGCGAGCGCGACGATGAGCGCCACGCCCAGGACCGCCACGACCATCAGCGGCGTGAGCGAGGGGGCGCCCGGGGCGCCGACGAGGGCGGCACCGGGCCTGGTGAGCAGCGGGGCGGTCAGCCACCCGGCCATCAGCCCGGCCGCTCCCGCGATCAGCGCCAAGACCAGGTTCTCGGCCAGGAACGTCACGGCGATCAGGCCCGGCGTGCCGCCTGCGGCCTTGAGCAGCCCGACCCGCCGCGTGTTTTCCGCCAGCCGGCCGCCGACCAGGACCGCCACGCTGGCCAGCGCGAGCAGGCAAAGGAGCGCGGCGCCGGGCACCAGGACGGCCTGCTCGTCGCTGACCAGCAGTGCGTCCGCGGCGGCGATGTCCTGCCAGGAGACGAGGATGGGGCTGGACGGCTGGCTGGCACCGGACGGCTGGCCGGGGCCGATATGTGTGGAGCCGGATGGTCCGGGGCCGTAGCGGCTGGCGAACGCCTGGGCCTGGTCCGGGTCGGCGAGCCTGAGGTCCAGGACGTAGGTGTTCAGCGGCTCCGCCGCCACCGGCAGCTTGATGGCGTCGGGTTCCGTCGCCCAGATCAGGCCGGTGTTCTTCGCGTGTATCCCGTTCAAGAAGATCTCGCAGCCGCCGGCGAAGCAGATGTTCGGGTAGGGCGGCTTGGCGGCGCTGACCGCGATCCCGGCGACGGTGAACGACTGGCCGTTCAGGGTGAGCCGGTCGCCGACGCTCACGCCGAGCGCCTCGGCGAACTCCCGCTCGATCACCACGCCGCCGGGGCGCACCCAGCTGCCGGCCGTCAGATCCGGCCGGTCGACCGCGGCGGGCGCTTGGGTGCGGCCTTCCACTTCCGCCCCGGCCGTGTGGCCGTTTACCTCCAGGACGGTGTAGGCGAGAGGATAGGGCCCGCTGGCGGCGGTGACGCCACTGGCGTGGATCAGCGCCGCCGCTTGGCCGGGACTGCCCAGGTACGCCACCACGTCCGGGCCCTTGGTCGCGGCCCGGGTCTGCTGGTAGGGCTGGTTGGTCACGCCTTGCAGGGCCAGGCCCAGGGCGAGCACGGTGGTGGCGGCGGTGATGGCGAGCAGCAGCAGTACGGCCTGGGCCTTGTGGTGGCGCAGGTCGCGGGCGGCCAGCCGGCGGACGAGCAGGGTCTTGCCCATGGCTCAGCCCTCCAGCCCGCACAGGGCGTCGAGGCGGCCGCTGGTGCCGCCTTGCAGCATGGTCTGGTCGACGAACATTCCGTCGCGCATGGAGATCATCCGGTCGGCGGTGGCGGCGATCCGGGGATCGTGGGTGACGATGACCAGCGTCTGCCCGGCCTGGTGCAGGTGGTCGAATAGCCGCAGCACGTCCTTGGTGGACGCGCTGTCCAGGTTGCCGGTGGGCTCGTCGGCCAGCACCACTAGCGGGTCGGCGACCAGGGCGCGGGAGATCGCGACCCGCTGCCGCTGGCCCCCGGACAGCTGCGTGGGCAGGAACTTGGCCCGGTTGGCCAGCCCGACCCGTTCCAATAGTTCCTCGGCCTGCTTGCGCGCCGCCCGCGGCGAGCGGCCGGCTAGCAACGCCGGCAGCTCGACGTTCTCCACTGCGGTCAGCTCATCCATCAGGTGAAAGGCCTGGAACACGAACCCGATCGCGTCGCGCCGCAGCCGGGCCAGCGCCCGCTCGGACAGCCGGCCCAGGTCCTGGCCGTGCAGCCAGATCTCGCCGCCCGTGGGCCGGTCCAGCCCGCCGAGCAGGTACAGCAGGGTGGATTTGCCGCAGCCGCTCGGCCCCATGATCGCGACCGTCTCGCCCCGCGCGACCTCCAAGTCCACCCCGCCGACCGCTCGGACCAGGCTCGCTTCCCGGCCGTACTCTTTGCGCAGCCCTTGGGTGCGCAACACGCAGGTGTCTGTGCCGATGTTGGTCATGGCTCATCGCTCTCCTTCTGATTAGTCCAGTTCTGTTCGCATGCTTCTAGCCAGCGCAGGTCGGCCTGCAGCCGCAGCACGATGCCCTCCAGGAGCAGCTCGGCCGGGGAGCGGTCGGGCTCGGCCATGGCCGCGCGCTGCGCGTCGCGGAGTCGGCGCAGCAGCTCGCGACGCTGGGTGTCGATGATCGTGATCGGGTCGGCCAGGCCAGCGGCCGCGGCCGCGATCAGCTTGAGGTGGAACTCGGCCAGGTCGGGCTTGGGCCAGCTCACCTCGGCCAGCCAGTCGGCGACCCGCCGCTGCCCGGCGGGGGTCAGCGCGTAGACCTTGCGGTCGGGCCGGTCCGGGAGGCCGGGCTCCTGCTCGGCCATCACCAGGCCGGCCTTCTCCAGCCGGGTCAGGGTGACGTAGATCTGCCCGTCGTTCATCGTGTCCCCGACCGGGCCCAGCGCCTCCCGCAGCCGAGCCCGCAGCTGGTATCCGTGAGCCGGCTCCTTGGCCAGCATCGCCAGCACTGCACCCTGCTGCATCATGCCTCCCTAACGGTTACCCATCCATAGATAACGGTTATCTGTCGGGATGTCAAGCCCGCACGATGACGTCGGCGGCGGTGAGCGAAGAGGCTGGGCTCGCGCCGTTGTCCGCTAGAGCGGCGGTCCAGGTTATGGTCACGCTGCCAGCTGTTAGTTGCCGGCAGTGGGTTGGCGTGCGATGACGTGGAGGTTGTGGACCACGGCGGCACGTCGTAGGTCGAACAGGTTCTTGCGGGTGCCGAGGTAGCGAGCTCCGCGGCCTGGCCAGTGCCCGATGTGGGCGAGGGCGTGCTCGACCTGGACGCGTTCGCGGAGCCGGGCCGGACAGGTCCACGTCCTGGTCACGCACCTGGTGGGCGGTCGTCACTGTAGCGGTCGCGGCTTGGTCCCGTACTGGCCGACCACGAACGCCTCACCGCTCCCAGGTATCCCAGCACCTGGGCCAGGGCCTGATCCCGGGCGGCCAGCACCCCAAACTTCATCCCTGGTCGTAGTAGATCCATCCTCTACTACCACAGGGAATAGCACACGCCGCGGCAGCCAGACGGCGTCACACGCAGCAACCCAACCCCACTACTTGCCCGGCGCCCTAGCTCCTTACCCTTATCCGAACGGCCACAGGTGCCCCGGTCCGGAGTACAAGGCAGGCTCCTCAGGGTCGCTGCCGTCGGCCTGGCCGCGGTCCGGGTGCGGCCAGGCCGGGTTCGGCGTGTCTGCGGCGTGCCGTCCGGCGGGAAGGCGGCGTATCACCTCAAGCACGACGATGTGGCTGCGGCGATCGTTCACCACCACGCGGACGTCGCTGGCCCAGCAGGCGGACCGCAGGATTTCCCTGGCCGCTTCCAGGTCCCCGGCGGTGATCCCGGCGCGGCACCACAGCCACACCCGCTCACCGAAGTCCGCAGGCACGGTATAGAGCACGGTCGGGAGCCGGCCGTCCCTGGTCTGGATCCAGGCGTGGGTGCAGCCGGTCCTGATCCGGTGCGGCGTGATGACACACCAGGCCCTGGCCATGAGGGCCTGGCGGGAAGGCGGCCAGGTCATCGCGGTGGCCAGGATGGCCACCGTCGCCGCCGCCACGGCGATGAGCCAGTCCACGCCGAGGGTGTAGCCGATGGCGACGACGCCAAGGAGCCCGCCGGCGATCAGTCCCAGCTCATAGCGCCAGTGCCACATACGGGCGAAGAGGTTCGGTCGTGCGACCGTGCTGACGGCGGTCTCGATGCTGGCCATGATGCTCGGGTCATTGGGCTGCCGCGGCCGTCCGAACGCCATGGCTAGCTCACCTCCCCGGGGGTGATCCGGCCCGTGCTCACGCACGGAACGCAGGGCAGGTCGGCCGGGCAGCCCGCGCCGTGGCACTTCGGGCACTCGGCCAGCGTGTCGAACCGCGGGTCGCGGTATCTCCGGGCCAGGCCGCCGTGCGTCTTGGTGATCTGCCAGCCGCGCCAGTAGGCCTCGGTGTCGTTCATGACGAACAGCCGGTCGCCCAGGCGGCGGGGGATGGCGGCCAGCCAGCTCAGCAGCACCCGGCCGACGAGGGCCAAGATGAGCCCGAAGCCG
>JBAUAY010000361.1:0-13231 GCA_049676235.1 Streptosporangiaceae bacterium | reverse complement strand
GGCTGGCGCTGCGCACGACCGAGCGCGCGTTCGGCCGGGTCGTGGCGCAAGGCGAAGCGATCACCCAGGACTCGCCCCCCGAATCCCTGCACGACCTGCGTAAACGCGCCAAGGAACTACGCTACCTGCTGGAATTCTTCGCCCCCCTGCACGATCCGGTCGCCTACCGGAAGGTGGTCGGCGACCTCAAGTCACTGCAGGATTGCCTCGGAGATTTCCAGGACAGCCAGGTCCAGCGCGAGGAGATTCACGCGCTGGCCGACGCGATGCTGGCCGAGCGCGCGGCCCCGGCCGCTACGCTGCTGGCTATGGGTGAAATCGCCGCCAAGCTGACGCTCAGCCAGGCCGAAGCCCGCGCGGACTTCGCCCGGCGGTTCGCCAGGTTCGCGGGCCCGGCGGGCCGGGAACGCATCCGCGTCCTGCTCGAGGACCGCCCGTGAAGATCTTCGCCACTTACAACATCAAGGGCGGCGTCGGCAAGACGACCGCCGCGGTCAACCTGGCCTACCTGTCCGCCGCCGACGGCTACCGGACCCTGATATGGGACCTGGACCCGCAGGGCGCGGCCAGCTTTCTGTTCCGGATCAAGCCGCGGGTCAAGGGCGGCGGGAAGGCGCTCATCCGCGGCACCAAGCGCCTCGACGACGCGATCAAGGGCACCGACTTCGACCACCTGGACCTGCTCCCTGCCGACTTCACCTACCGCAACATGGACCTTCTCCTTGGCGGGGCCAACGGGAAGCCCACCCGCAAGCTCGCCCAGCTGCTCCGCCCGCTGGCGCGCGAATACGACCACGTGTTCCTCGACTGCCCGCCGAGCATCTCGCTGGTCTCGGAGAACGTCATGCACGCCGCCGACGTGCTGCTCGTCCCGCTGATCCCCACCACGCTGTCGGTGCGCACGCTCGACCAGCTCACCGGCTTCGTGGCCGACTTCAACGGCCACCGCCCCGAGATTTGCGCGTTCTTCTCCATGGTCGACCGCCGCAAGAAGCTTCACCAGGAGACAATCAAAGACCTTTCGGCCGAACGGTCCGGGGTGGCAGTGACACCTATCCCCGCACTCTCCATGATCGAGCGCATGTCCGTGGAGCGAGCCCCGGTCACCGCCTTCGCCCCCGGCAGCGTGGGCGCCCGCGCCTACCGCGCCCTCTGGTCCGAAATAAGCAAGGATTTCTAGGGTGCCCTAGCCGTCGCGGCCCTGCCAGGTCGTGATGCACGCCTCATTGCCCTCGGGGTCGGCCAGCACCCAGAAGGCCGGCGCCTCCGTATCGTAGACGAGCGTGCCGCCCGCCGCCAGAGTGGCCGCGATGCGCTGGTGAGCCTCGTCGTGCGGCACGCTCACGTCGAAGTGGATGCGGTTGCGCTGCGGCCGCGGCGCGTCCATCTGCTGGAACCAGACCGCCGGCCCCTGGCCGATCGGGTCGACCAGGCCGTTCGGCGGCCCGGTCCGGCCCGGCTCGTCGACATAGCCGAGCACCGCCTGCCAGAACGGCCTGATCCGGGCGATGTCCATCGCGTCGATGCCGATCTCGAGCATCTGAACCGAACGCCCGGACCCGCCGACCCCGGCCTGCGTGGTCAGCCGGAACTCGCCGACCACGGCCGAGATCCGGCGCGCCAGCTCCACATCCTGCGGCGTCACCCAGGCCACCGCCGCCGTCTGCAGCGCCAGCACCACCCGGTCCTCGCGCACGTCCATCCGCAGGTGCCCTGGCGCGTCGGCCACCGCGGCGGCCCGCGCGGCGACGTCGGCCGCCAGCGGAAGCGAACCGGTCAGCACCTCCGTCCGGAACTCGCCGAGAATGTAACGCCAGCCCAGGTCGGTGACCGCGTTCGATGCCGTTAGCCGGCCCAGCTTCTCGTAGTGACTCGCTTCTCCCATGCTGCCATCGTGCCACTACCGTTCCCGGCGAACGAGACGCCACGGCTCCTACGAATGACGCTGCCGGAAGGCCAGCGTCTGGGTGTTGAATCCCCTCCACGTTCTCGTAGGCCGGCGCGTGCGAGCAGTCCTCGAACCCCAGGAGCTCGGAGTTCGCGATGCCGTCGCTGAGCGGCGCGGCGAACCGGGTGGAGGTTACCAGCTCGTGTCGCCTGAACGTGATCAAGGTCGGTGCCTGGATGGATCCGAGCGCGGCCATCGTGCCGTGCACCGGCACCGCCTAGGACTGGCGGATGAAGGCGTCTACCGGCGGCATCGGGCGTCACGGGTTTGGGCCTTCGTGGCGGGGTAATGGTGACCAGATCAGAGGCGGTTCAGCCGGGGTTCGCCTCGCACCCGTACTCCACAGCCGACGCGATCGGTAAACAGCCGTGACTGGAACCGGCCGACGGGCATGGATACGGCTCCGCGTCTGGAACGCGATCTCACGAGGAGGAATGGCAGTGACAGAAGCACACGTCAAGCCGACGACGACCGATGCCGGTACGCCGGTTGAGAGTGACGAGCATTCGCTCACCGTCGGCCCCGACGGCCCGATTCTGCTCCAGGACCACTACCTGATCGAGCAGATGGCCAACTTCAACCGTGAGCGCATCCCCGAGCGGCAGCCGCACGCCAAGGGCGGCGGCGCGTTCGGTCACTTCGAGGTGACGAACGACGTCAGCGCTTACACCAAGGCCGCCGTGTTCCAGCCGGGTATCCGCACCGACACGCTGATCCGGTTCTCGACCGTGGCCGGGGAGCGGGGCAGCCCCGACACCTGGCGGGACCCGCGTGGTTTCGCGCTGAAGTTCTACACGTCCGAGGGCAACTACGACATGGTCGGGAACAACACCCCGGTCTTCTTCATCCGCGATCCGCTGAAGTTCCAGCACTTCATCCGGTCGCAGAAGCGTCTAGCCAAGAATAACCTGCGTGATCACGACATGCAGTGGGACTTCTGGACGCTGTCGCCGGAGTCGGCGCACCAGGTGACCTGGCTGATGGGCGACCGCGGCATCCCGAAGAGCTGGCGGCACATGAACGGGTACAGCTCCCACACCTACATGTGGATCAACGCCGCGGGCGAGCGGTTCTGGGTGAAGTACCACTTCAAGACCGACCAGGGCATCGAGTTCCTGCCCCAGGCCGAGGCCGACGAGATCGCGGGGACGGACGCCGACTACCACCAGCGTGACCTGTACGAGGCGATCGAGCGTGGGGAGTTCCCAAGCTGGACGCTGAAGATGCAGCTCATGCCGTTCGAGGAGGCCAGGAACTACCGGTTCAACCCGTTCGACCTGACCAAGGTGTGGCCGCACGGCGACTACCCGCTGATCGAGGTCGGGAAGCTGGTCCTGGACCGCAACGTGACCGATTACCACACCGAGATGGAGCAGGCCGCCTTCGAGCCGAACAACCTTGTACCCGGCGTCACGCTGAGCCCGGACAAGATGCTGCTGGCCCGCGGGTTCTCCTACTCGGACGCGCACCGCGCCCGCCTGGGCGTGAACTACAAGCAGATCCCGGTGAACACGCCGCAGGTCCCGGTGCACAGCTACAGCAAGGACGGCGCCATGCGCGTCGCCAACGTCTCCGACCCGGTCTACGCCCCGAACTCGAAGGGCGGCCCGCGCGCCGACAGCGAGCACTACAAGCCGGTCGGCTGGCACGCCGACGGCGACATGGTGCGTTCGGCCTATACCCTGCACGAGCAGGACGACGACTGGGGTCAGCCCGGCGCGATGGTCCGCGAGGTGCTGGACGAGGCCGCC
Organism: Streptosporangiaceae bacterium; assembly: GCA_049676235.1. Lineage (GTDB taxonomy): Bacteria > Actinomycetota > Actinomycetes > Streptosporangiales > Streptosporangiaceae > Palsa-504. The sequence continues at coordinate 9,532 of JBAUAY010000361.1, read as the reverse complement.
CGCGAGCGGCTGGTCAGCAACGTCGTCGGCCACCTGCTCGACGGCGTGACCGAGCCGGTGCTGCAGCGCGCCTTCCAGTACTGGCGCAACGTGGACAAGAACCTCGGCGACAAGATCGAATCCGGCGTCCGCGCCAAGCAAGGCTAGCCCTCTGGCCAGACGAACCCGCCTGACTGGCTCCATCCGCAGAGCCCCGCACTCCACCCGAGATGCCGGGCTCTGCGGTCTCCGCATCCCCTCACGGTGATCCCCCTCACGGTGATCCCCCTCACGGTGATCCCAGGGACGCGATGGTATGAGCGTGTCCTGTGGTGCCAGAGCGCGCCGTGATGCGCCCAGCGCCGGCAAGATCGTGGTTGATCCGGGTTACGCGGTCGATCCGGTACCCAATACGCCCCCCAATCGACCGCAGAACCCAGATCCACCGCAGAAAACCTGCTTGTCTCGTACTGGTGAGCGAATCCTGGTGCTGATGGGACTAGCGAGGCCAATGAGATACCCGGGCCCGGCGCCTTAAGCCCGGCACCCAGCAAGCCCGGCACCCAGCCCAACGCCCTAAATGCGGCGCCCTGACTACGCCAGGCTGGCCAGGCCCAGCAGGTCGACGCAGGTGACGCCGTGGATCTGGACGAAGGTCATCAGTATGGCCTCGCACGTACGGCAGCGCACGACGGTGCCGAGCCCGGGCCGGTAGACCGCGAGTTCGGCCACCTGGCTGACGCGGCCGCAGCTGCCGCAGGTGCCGATGGCCGTGGTCATCTCGGTGCCGAAGACCTCGATCAGCAGCCCGCCGATCGCGTTGCCATCCAGGGTCGAGTTGTCCGAGGCCGAGCTATCGAACGCTTCCATCACGGGCTCCCTTCGCGAGGCTCCGTCACCGGCCCGGGACAATCACTGGCCCAGGCGAAAATCACTGGCCTGTGGCGCCGAACCGTTCCGTCTTGACCCGCTCCGCCGGATAGCCGAGCCCCACCAGGCCGGAGGCGACGGCCTCCACGAAGCTCGTCGGCCCGCAGACGTAGGCCAGCGGCTGCTGCGCCGCCGGCCAGGCTACTTCGGCCAGCAACTGCTGATCCACCCGCCGGGCGTAGCCCGTCCACCCCGGCGGCTGCGATCTGGTCAGCGCGTAGATCACCTCAGCACCGTCCGAGTCGAGCTCAGCCTGGTAGATCACGTCTTGGAAGCTGCGCGAGGAATACAGCAGCCGCGCAGGCACGGAACTGCCGATAAGACGCCGGTACCGCAATATGGCCCGCAGCGGGACGACGCCGGAGCCGCCGGCCAGCAGCATCAGCGGCCCGCCGAAGGCGGGTTCCCAGACGAAGTAGCCGCCGATCGGGCCGCGTACTTCCAGGAAGTCCCCGGGCTGCACTTCCTCGGTCAGGTAGGGGGAGACTTCGCCGTCGTCCAGCCGCTCCACCGTTATCGCGAGCGGCTCGCCCGGCGCCGAGGCGATCGAGTACGCCCGTTCGGCCTGATAGCCGTCGTCGGCCGTCAGCCTGACGTCCACGTGCTGGCCGGCCCGGTGGCCGGGCCAGTCCGGCACCTGGAGCGCCAGAGTCCGCACCCGGGGCGCCTCGTCGGTGACCGAACCGACCGTGGCGGTCTGCCAGGTCAGTCGCCCGCGTACCGCTGTTCCCGCCATGGATCTCCGTACATGTGGTATCCGTAATTCTCCCAGAAGCCGGGTTCGTCGGTGTCGCGGAGCCGCAGCCCGCGCACCCACTTGGCGCTCTTCCAGAAGTACAGGTGCGGGACCAGCAGCCGGGCCGGCCCGCCGTGCTCCGGGCCCAGCGGGCTGCCGTCGTAGCCGAACGCCACCCAGGCCCGCCCGCCGGTCAGGTCGGCCACCGGCAGGTTCGTCGTATAACCGCCGTCGCAGAAGGCGAGCACGTACCTGGCGTCGTACTCGACCGCGGCGAGCAGCACGTCGAGCGACACGCCCTGCCAGGTCGTGTCCAGCTTGGACCAGCGGGTCACGCAGTGGATATCGGTGGTCAGCGTCTCGGTGGGCAGGGCGCGAAATTCCTGCCACGTCCAGCTCTTCGGCTCACGAGCGCCGGCGATCGAGAAGGTCCAGTTCGCCAGCGCCGTGCGCGGCGTCGGGCCGGCCGACAAGACGGGGAAGTCCTTGGTGACGTACTGCCCGGGCGGGACCCGGCCGGCCGGGGCCTCCTGGCGCTTGCGGTGGAATCCGCGGGAAATAGGACTCACGGCAGCAGGTTACGCCGGGCCGGGCCGGTGCGTCTCATCAGCCGCTTACCTGATGGCGAGCAGGTAGACGTTCAGCGCGATGATCACGGCCGTGACCAGCGCGGCGGTCAGCATCATCGGCCTCCGGTTCACCAACGGCCCCATCAGCTTGCGGCTGCTGGTGAAGAACAGCAGCGGGACCAGCGCGAACGGGATGCCGAAGGAGAGGAAGACCTGCGACAGGACCAGCGCCCGGGTGGGGTTGAAGCCCACGCCGATCACGATCAGGGCCGGGATCATCGTGATGGCCCGGCGCGCGAAGATCGGGATCTGCCGGTGGATGAAGCCCTGCATGACGAGCTGGCCGGACATGGTGCCGACGCAAGAGGACGCGATCCCGGACGCGAGCAGGGCCAGGCCGAAGAACGTCCCGCTGTGCCCGCCCAGGTAGTGGTTCAGCCCAGCGAAGACCTGGCCCAGGTCGTTACCCACGCCGAACATCCCGCGCGTGTGGAATACCGCCGCCGCCGTGGCCAGCATGGCCAGGTTGATGACCCCGGCGGTGCCCATCGCGATGGTGATGTCGACGATCTCGAACCGGAAGATCTTGCGCCGGGCTGCCGGGTTGACTCCGACGATCCGCTTCTGGGTCAGCGAGGAATGCAGGTAGATCACATGCGGCATCACGGTAGCGCCGACGATGCTGACGGCGAGCAGGGCCGAGCCGCCGCCGGAGAACTGCGGGACGAACATGCCGTGCGCGACCCCGGCCGCCGACGGGCGGCTCTTCAGCAGGTCGAGGCCGAACGCGAAGACGATCACCGCGACGAACCCGGTAATCGTCGCCTCCAGCCGCCGGAACCCCCACACCTGCAGGCCGAGGATGGTGAAGGCCGCGATACCGGTCAGCACCCCGGATATCCACATGGAGAGTCCGAAGACCAGGTGCAGCCCGAGCGCCGCGCCGACGAACTCCGCCAGGTCGGTCGCCATCGCGATCGCCTCGGCCTGCAGCCACAGCAGCACCACGACGCGGAACGGGAGCTGGTCGCGGCAGATCTCGGGCAGGCTGCGGCCAGTGGCGATGCCCAGCTTGGCGCTCAGCGACTGGACGAGCATGGCCATCAGGTTCGCCACCAGCACGACCCAGAGCAGCGTGTAGCCGAATTCGGATCCGCCCGCCATGTTGGTGGCGAAGTTACCCGGATCGACGTAGGCCACCGCGGCGATGAACGCGGGGCCCAGGAACGGCAGCACCGCCCGGACCCCGCGCCGTTCACCGGACAGCGCCTTCTCGGCCGCCTCGATCACGCGAGCTTCGCCGGGAAGGACGTCGTCGCCGATCACCACTTGCCGGTCGAGCCGGTCGAGCGGGACGGTGTCAGCCAACGAGATCAGCCAACGAGATCAGCCAACGGACGGGCCTAGCCCGAGCGACTGCGGGGTGCTCGAGTCAGGCGACGGCTGGTGCAGGCCCTCGTCCAGCGATCCGTACTCGGTCATCAGCGCCGCGCTGCCGCCCCACGGTGTCTGCTCCTCGGCGACCAGCGTGTTGGTCGTGAGCAGCAGGCCGGCCACGGACGCCCCGTTCTGCAGCGCCGAGCGGACCACGCGGAGCGGGTCGATGATGCCCATCTCGATCATGTTGCCGTGCCGGCCCTCCAAGGCGTCGAAACCCTCGTCCGGTCCAAGCAGCCTGGTCTTGGCCACGACCTCCGCCGCCTGGTAGCCGGCGTTGGCCGCGATGTAGTAGGCGGGCTCGCTGAGCGCCTGCCGCACGATGTCCACGCCGATGGCGTAGTCGGCGTTGACATCCAGGTGGTCGAGCACACTTTCGGAGTGCAGCAGCGCGGCGCCACCCCCCGCGACGATGCCCTCGGCCATGGCGGCCCGGGTGGCGGACAGCGCATCCTCGACCCGGTGCTGCAGTTCCCTGAGCTCGGCGCTGGTGGGTGCGCCCACGCTGATCACGGCCACCCGGCCGGACAGGGCGCCGATCCGCTCGTTCAGCACGTCCTCGTCGATCCCGAAGGTGGCCCGCTCCAGCTCCGACCGCATCTGGGTGAGCCGGAACTCCACGGCCTCCTTCGAGCCGCCGCCGCCGATGATCGTGGTGCTGTCGGCGTTGACCCGCACCTGCGCGGCCCGGCCGAGCTGGGCCACCGTCATCGTCTCCAGCGTGAAGCCCGAGTGCTTGCTGTAGACGGCGCCGCCGGTCAGCGAGGCGATGTCCTCCAGCTTGCGCAGCCTGCGGTCGCCGAACCCGGGGGCCCGGACCGCGACGCACTGGAAGATCCGGTTCACGTGGTTATGCACGAGCATGCTCAGCGCGGTGCCCTCGACGTTCTCCGCGATGATGATCAGCGGCCGGGGCGCCCGCATGATCTTGTCGAGCAGCGGCATCAGATCCTGCACCTTGGTGATCTTCTCGCTGCACAGCAGGATGTAGGGATCGTCGACGATGGATTCCAGGGCGGCCGGGTTGGTCACCATGTACGGCGAGAGGTAGCCGTTGTCGAACTCGAAGCCCTCGACGAAGTCGACCTTCATTCCGGGTACCGGTGACTCCTCGACCGTGACGATGCCGCCGTCGCCCACGGTGAACAGCGCCTTGGCGATCACGGCGCCCACCGCGTCATCGTCGTTGGCGGAGATCGCGGCCACCCGGGCGTAGTCTTCTTCGGTCTTCACCGGGTGCGCGACGCCGCGCAGGTGCTCGACCAGGCGTCCGACGGCCAGGTCGACGCCCCGCTTGACCAGCACTGGGTTGCCGCCCTTGCCGATTGCCTCCATGCCCTCCCTGACGATGGCCTGGGCGATCACGGTGGCGGTGGTGGTGCCGTCGCCGACGATGTCGTTGGTCTTAATGGCGGCTTCCTTGACCAGCTGCGCGCCCATGTTCTCGAACTGGTCCTTCAGGTGGATTTCCCGCGCGATGGTGACGCCATCGTTGGTGACCACCGGCGTGCCGGTGATTTTCTCCAGGATGACGTTGCGCCCCTTGGGACCGAGAGTCGACTTGACGGCCTCGGCCAGCTGGTCCACGCCAGCCAGCAGCAGGCCGCGAGCTTCAGCGCCGAAGCGGAGTTCCTTGGCCATAACAGCTCCAGTTCAGGGGACGAGGATGGCGCGGCCGCGGACCCGGCCGGCGTCGAGGTCGGCGAAGGCGTCGGGGGCGGCGTCGAGCGGGTAGGTCTTGGTGTGCAGCGTAACCTTGCCGCTCTGGGCCAGCGCCATCAGCTCGACCAGGTCGTTGTAGGTGCCGACGATGTTGCCGATGATGTTGCGCTCGGTGGAGATGATGTCCAGGGTAGGGATGTTCAGCGTGCCGCCGTAGCCGATGACGTAGTAGGAGCCGGCCGGGCGGGTCATGTTCCAGCCGTCCATCTCGGCGCCCTGCTCGGCCACGAAGTCGAGCACCACATGGGCGCCCTGGCCGCCGGTCAGCTCCTTCACCGCGTCGACGTGCGTGCCGTCGGCCACCACGGTGTGCTGCGCCCCGAGCTCCGACGCCAGCTTGAGCGCGTCCGGGTTACGGTCCACCACGATGATGTTCGTCGCGGTCAGCGTGGCCAGGCACTGGATGCCGATGTGGCCGAGGCCGCCGGCGCCGATGATCACGCAGGTGGTGCCGGGGTAGAGCAGCGGGATGGCCTTGCGGACCGCGTGGTAGGCGGTGATGCCGGCGTCGGCGAGCGCGGCCACGTCCTGCGGCCTGGTCTCCGGGTTGAGCTTGATGCAGGCCCGCGCCGAGGTCAGCAGGTACTCGGCCATCCCGCCGTCCCGCGACAGGCCGGGGAACGAGGCGTTCTCGCAGTGCATGTCGTCGCCGGCCCGGCAGGCGTGGCACAGGCCGTCGGTCGGCGTGGGGTGCAGGATGACCGTGTCGCCGACGGCCACGTTGCTGACCGCCGAGCCGACCTCATGCACCCAGCCCGCGTTCTCGTGGCCCAGGATGTAGGGCAGCGGGGTGCCCATCGCCGCATCCCACTGGCCCTCGATGATGTGCAGGTCAGTCCGGCAGACGCCGGCGCCGCCGATCTTCACGATGACGTCGAACGGCCCGTTGATAGTGGGCTCGGGTACGTCGTCGATCACCGGCTGGGTATGGAATTTATGCAACCGGACGGCCTTCATGGGTCCTCCTCGACCTGCTTGTCATTCACAGCTGCTTATCCGTCACACTGCTTTTCGTCATGGGGAGTCCGCGTCCTCGGCCGGGACCGTTTCTCCCTGTCCTTTGGTGTTGTTATATCTGTGCCGCAGCATGCCGCGGCAGATGCCGGAGTTCGCCTCGATGCTCACCTGGGTGACCCTGGCCTTCCGCAGGTGCAGCGGCATGGCCGCAGCCGTCACGGGTGCCCCGGTGAGCGGGTCGATGAGCAGCGGGGCGTCGTCGCCGGCCGGCAGGCCGAGTTCGGCCCGCCGCGAGCGCAACCGGTCAAGCGCGCGAGAAGGCGGCAGCTCACCAAGTGTCATCGCGAGCAATGCCGCCGGGTCCGTGCCGGCCGCCAGCAGCGGCCTGCACACCTGATCGGTGCCCGCCATCACCGCCTTGCGCAAAAAGTCAGCACGGAGCGTGTGCAGCTCGCTGACCGCCTCGCCGTCGAAAGACCGGACGAAACCGGCCTGGGCGGCCACGCCGCCGTTGATCACGTCCGAGGCGAAGTGGTCCTCCAGGACCACCTCGGTACGACGCACGCCCGGCAGTGCCGACACCGCGTCGTAGGCGTCGGCGACCATCAGGTAGGCGAAGTTGGGTGCGCAGAAATAAGTGGGTAGCCGCAGCCGGACCTGAGCGTCCCCGTCCGCGGAGACGGTGCACGACGCGACGAAGCCGAGCGAGGTGATCGGCTCGTCGAGCTCGGGGTCGCGCACCGTCTCAAGCGCCCGGAGAATGCCCAGGTCAGCTCCGGCGGTGACGAGTTCGCTCATGCCCCCGCGACCGGCTCGCCCAGTACCTCCTGCGCGCCGGGCGTGCCGGCCTCGGCAGGAAGCTGGAACTCGTCAGGCACCTTGATGTCGTAGAGCTTGGCCGCGTTCAGGCCGAGGATCTTCTTCTTGCCCGCGACGCCCAGCCTCGGGAAGTCGGCGAACTCCTCGCGGTCCGGCATCTCCCAGTTCGCGAAGCCCTCGACCTGCCACTTCGGCTCCCAGATGCCGTAGTCGCTGCCGAAGGTCATCTTGTCCTCGCCGACCCAGAACAGCAGCTCGCCCATGACCTTGGCGAAGAAGTTCGGCCGCGCGTGCATGAGGCCGCCGATGACCACGGAGAGCCCGGCGTACACGTTCGGTTCCTGCGTGGCCATGAAGCAGAAGTCCTCGATCCGCGGCAGCCCCACGTGCTCGACGATGAAGTTGAGCTCGCGGAAGTCGGTCGCGCAGTGGTCGATGTCGGAGACGTCGAAGGCGTCCTTGTCCAGCGGCCAGATCGTCGGGCCCTTGTGCACGTGGATGTTCTTGATGCCGAGGTTCTGCGCGGCCTCCAGGAAGCGGTACGCGCCCGGATCGCTCAGCTTGTACCCGCGCGAGCCGTTGTTCCACTCAGCGGTGTAGAGCTTGACGCCCTTGGAGCCGAACCGCTCCACGTTGCGCTTGAGTTCCTCGAGGCCGGGGTCGCCGTCACGGGGGTCGAACCGGGTGTTGTAGACGAACTTACCCGGGTGCTTCTCGCCCATCAGCGCGTTGCGCTCGGTGGTGTTGAAGCCCTCCTTGTACCACTCCTTCAGGTACGTCGGCTGGAAGACCGCCACGTCCACGTAGCCGTCCTCGAAGACGTCCTTCATCAGGTCGTCCTCGGAGTACTTCTGGAAGTGCTCGATCGACCAGTGCGTCTCCGGCGGTCCGAGCCCCTGGTACGCGTGGAAGCATTCGATCCAGCCCTTGGCGTACTGCTCGGCGCCGGGGACCCAGTTATCCGGGGCAGCATTCCAATAGTGCATGTGCGAATCGACGATGAAGTACTTCTCGCCGTTGTGCTCGTACAAGGCGCCTCCTTCTGTGAGCTGGGCATGGCACTGAGCCGGTGATCACCGGCTCAGTGCCACGGGAGCAAACACCACATTCCGTTCGTACCCGCGTGGCGCGGGGTTTGTCCAGCCCGCGCCACGCGGGGTCTAAGGGGTTACGACCGCGCGGTCAGGTCGAAGCCGAGGTAGTCGGCCGCGTCCTCCGGGTTGGCGAACATGATCGTCGCGTCGTCGGTGTGGATCATCCGGCCGTAGTGCGTGGACATGTTCTCCTCGAACTGCGCGGCGTCGAAGTAGCCGGGCTCCTCGCCGAGCGCCTCGGAGACGTCGTCGTAGTTCAAGTCGAACCTGCCCTCGCCGTCGATGCGGATCATGGACGGCAGGGCCATGACCTTCACGTTGGGCAGCTTCGCCAGGACCTGGGCGACCACCGCCCCGATCTGGTTGTTCATCAGGGTGAAGCCGGCCATGTTCGAGGCCGTGTGGTTGGACTCGTACGGGCTCTCGGCGGTCTTGAAGGTGGTCACTGGCCTAGCTCCTTCGGGGTGTCCAGGTTCAGATCGGTGAGAATTCCGGCGAAACGGCTCTTGGCGGCGTCCAGCCCGTCCTCGAAGCGCGGCGGCTTGAATTCGGGCTGCGACCACAGCGGCTGCAGCGTCCGGGCGGCGGCGATAGCGCGGCTGGTCCAGGTGGACAGCCAGCCCGACAGGATTTCCTTGTTGTGGTCGGCGAACTCGCGGTCGTTGGTGAGCAGGTGGAACATCGGGATGGTGTAGCGCAGGTCCCGCTCGGCGAAGTCGTACTCCTCGGCGCCGACGATCGTGGGGGTGACGAAGTCGCCGTTGCGCGGCGCCGCGTGCATCACCAGATGGCTGCGGAACAGCTCGCCGACCAGCGGCTCGAACACGACGTTGGCCGCGAAGATGGCCTCGCACCAGTCGTCGATCCCGGTCAGCTGCTCGGCTACCTCACGCACGCCCTGCCAGGCGGGGTCGCTGTTCCACGCGGTCAGGTGGGCGGCCCCGTCGAAGCCGTCGATCTCCTCGGTCAGGGTCAGGTTGTACAGCGCCAGGTCCTGGGCCGAGCGGATCCGGTGCATGCTGTTCACCGAGATCGCGTTGTTGTGCATGTTGGTGGGCGCCCGCCGGTTGGCGTTGGCGTACAGGTAGAGGCCGAGCCCGTGGTCCACGTGCATCCAGGCGCCGACGTTGTTCTCGACGAAGCGCACCCAGTTCCGGTTCCACTGCTCGAAGGCCTTGGACTGCCTGGCCACGTCGACGTTCTGGTTGAGCTGCCGGACGACGTTGGAGTTGTACCGGTAGAAGGTGAGCTCCCACTCCTCGTTCGGGTCGCGGAACTCGTGCCAGCCG
>JBAUAY010000360.1:0-3667 GCA_049676235.1 Streptosporangiaceae bacterium | reverse complement strand
GGCGCTTCACCGAGCGCGTGTTCGCCGAAGACCGGATGGCGGTCGAGGCCGAGCAACGGGCCTGGGACGAGCAAGGCGAGGACTGGAACCACGAGGTCTTCCCGCTGATCCTCGATGTCCGCGACGTGTTGCGTACGAACGGCGTCCCGATCCGCCCCCGGACCGCCCTGTGCGGCGCCGCCGCGCTCTGCGGCAGCTCATCGCGGGCCAGCACCACACCACACGCCGAACCGAACCAGGCCGGCTGATCCGGGCGACCGACGGCGGTGGCTTACCGTGGGGAGGTGGATAGCTGGAGCCAGCCGGGGAAACCGTGCTGAACTGGTCGAACTACGTGGCGCTTGGGGACAGCCTGACGGCGGGGCGGGATGACCACGGGCCGAGGGGCGTCCGGATCGGGTGGGCGCGACGGCTGGCCGGGATCTTGACCGCGCGGACCGCGGTGCCCTGCGCGCTGACCAACCTGGCCTTCGACGGCGCCAGCGTAGCCGCGGTCCTCGAGCACCAACTGCCCTCGGTGGCGCGGATCACCCCTGATCTGGTCAGCGTGACCGTGGGGATGAACGACATCCGCGAGCCCGCCTTCAGCGAGGAGCGCTTCGCTGCCGAGCTCGGGTGGTTGCTCGACGGCCTGAACGCGACCGGGGCCACCGTGCTGACCTGCACTCTGCCGGACATCGCCGCGATCATGTCGCTGCCGGCCGACCTGGTCGAGGTGGCGCGCGAGCGCATGCGGCGGGCGAGCGACATCATCAGGGAACAGGCGGCGAGGCGGGGCGCGGTCTGCCTCGACGCCTGGGCGATACCCGGGGCGGCCGACCCTGAGCTATTCGGGCCGGACCGGATTCACCCGAACGCCAGCGGGCACCAGCTCATGGCCGACGCGTTCGCCGCCCTGCTCCTGACCGGCGGAGCTGCTGACCGACCAACAGGTGCCCCGAACCCGTAGGAGGCGGCCGGTAGCATACGACGAGTGTCAGCGGACCAGCAGCCGGCGGCCGGGAGGCGATGGCTTACTCCGGTCATCTACGGCGTGCTCGGGCTCGAGCTCGCTGTGGTCATCGCGTTCGCCGCCACGTATAACGCCCTGGATTTCCGCATTTACATGTGGGGCGGCCATGCCGTCCTGCACGACGACCGCCTTTATCTGGCGCTGGCGTACGGTCACTGGTTTACCTATTCGCCGTTCGCGGCCATCGTGTTCGTGCCAGTCGCGGCGCTACCGCTCGCGGTGGCGCGGGTGGGATGGGACCTGGTCTCGGTCCTGGCGCTCGCCTATTCCTGCGTCGTCATCATCAAGCTCGCGGGCTACCGGCCATCGAAGATCATGATCGCGGGCCTCGTCGCGGCCGCGATGGCGCTTGACCCGGTGTACGAGACGCTGTTCCTCGGCCAGATAAACCTGATCCTGCTGGCCCTGATACTCACCGATATCTGGCGCGTCTCGCGTGGTCGCGACGCGGGCATCGGCGTGGGGATAGCGGCCGCGATCAAGCTGACGCCCGCCGTCTTCATCGTGTTCTTCCTGCTGGCCGGGCGGACGAAGGCGGCCTTCATAGCGGCCGGCACGTTTGTCCTGTGCGGGCTGACGGGCTTTCTCATCGCGCCGGACGCCTCGAAGCTTTACTGGCGGCACCTGTTCTTTGACACCAGACGCGTCGGCGCTCCGTATATCAGCAACCAGTCGCCCTACGGGACGGCGATCCGGGTCGCCGAGGGGCAGGGTCATATCGGTGCCTGGTGGATCGTCATCCCGCTCGCCTTCGCCGTTGTCGGCCTGACCGCGGCCACCCTTCTGGCCAGAAGGCAGGACTGGCTGGGCGCGACCGCGGTCACCGGAACCACCGGGCTGCTGATCTCGCCGATTTCCTGGGCGCATCACTGGGTGTGGATCCTGCCCGCCCTGGTCCTGCTGGTGCGCTCCGGGCACCGGATCGCCGCGGCCGCCGGGTACCTCCTGTTCGCGCTGGCCCCGTTCTGGTTCACACCGCATTCGGCCGGGCCGCGCGAGTACGGATTTCACTGGCTGCTGACGCTCGTGGCCAACTGCTTCCTGGTCGCCGGGCTGGCTTTCCTGGCCTACATGACCTGGTACGCCTACCGCTCCCGCGGGCGAGCTCGGCGGGGGCGCTCGCAGCGCCCGCAGGGCCAGGTCGAGGATCTCGAGCTGCAAGCCAGCTCCGACTAAGCGCCTCAGAGCACGATCGCGCCGGGCACCTCGAGGACGCCGCCGGTGATGTCCGGGGCGGCGTCGGAGAGCAGGAACGCGACCAGGGCGGCGACGTCGGCGGCGTTGTCGAACCGCCGGAGCGCGATCGTCTCGGCCAGGTCGGCGCGGGGCCTTTCCGGCAGCAGCGCGGCCACGTCGCGGGCGCCCGGGCCGGGTACCACCGCGTTGACGCTGATCCCGAACCGCCTGGTCTGGCTGGCCAGCGCCCGGACAAACCCGGCGATGCCCGGCCGGGCCAAGGGGCCGGCGTCGTGCGGCGCGTGATCGTACTCCCCGCACACCGAGGAGACCGTGACGATCCGGCCCGATCGTCGCTCCATCATGGCGAACACGGCGGCGCGGCACAGGTGGAATACGCCGTCCAGGGTGGTGTCGATCACCATCCGCCAGTCGGCTTCCGTCAGCCGCGCCAGCGGGCCTTCCCTGGTGAGCCCGGCGCAGCTCACTACCGCCTGCACCGGGCCGAACTCCTCCTCGGTCCGCCGGAACCAGGAGGTGACCTCGGCGGCGTCGGTCACGTCCACGTCGGTCCCGGTCGCCCGGACGCCAAGTTCGAAGGCGGCCTTCTCCACTTCGCGGGCGGACGGCCCGTCGCTGTGGTAGCTGAAGCCGATGTCCCAGCCGTCTGCGGCCAGCCGGCGCACGGTGGCCGCGCCGATACCGCGCGAGCCACCGCTGACCATCGCGACCCGAGCGGGCTCCTGGCTCAACCCTGTCTCCCTCTCCCCCGCCCTAAACATAGACATCACGGTGATGCCAGGGATCGTAACGTCATTCCTGTCACAAAGATTAACGGAAGGTGAATGCCAGGTTGCGGCGGCCCGGCCGTAGCATTTTCCCAGTTGGATCCGCGTCTTTTGGCATAGCCTGAACCGTGCACCTGCTACGCATGGGAACCCTTGGTTCGTCGCGCATATCCCTGCCCGCCCTGATCGAGCCGGCCGCGAGCGTGCCTGAGGTGACGGTGGCCGCGGTGGCGGCCCGGGACCAGTCCCGCGCGGACGCCTTCGCGCTGCGGCACGGAATACCCGCCGCCCACGGGTCCTACGAGGAACTGCTGGCCGACCCGGATATCGACGCCATCTACAACCCGCTGCCGAACTCGCTGCACGGGCCGTGGACGCTGCAGGCGATCGCCGCCGGGAAGCACGTGCTGTGCGAGAAGCCGTTCGCGTCCAACGCGGACGAGGCGGCGCAAGTCGCGGACGCCGCCGCGGCCAGCGGCCTGGTCGTGATGGAGGCCATGCACTACCGCTACCACCCGCTGACGCGGCGGCTGAGCGAGCTCGTCGCCGAGCTGGGACCGGTGCAGCATCTTCAGTGCTGGACGAGCTTCGCCATCGCGGACCCGGACGACATCAGGTACGACTTCGACCTGGGCGGCGGCGCGCTGATGGACGGCGGCTGCTACGCGATCGACTGCCTGCGGCTGCTCGG
>JBAUAY010000359.1:0-1963 GCA_049676235.1 Streptosporangiaceae bacterium | reverse complement strand
GCCCGCGTCCAGCGTCGCGGCCACGTCCAGCACCGCCAGCGGCTGCCGCCGGCCCCCCGCGGCCACGCCGCGCGGGATGCCACCGGTCATGTCCACGTTCCCGAAGTCGTCCTCGTTGCCGAAGTCGCCCTCGTCTAGGTCCTCCGCCTCGTCAGAATCCGGGCTTCCCAGGACATCGCCGATGCGCGGGCACACCACGTAGGCCTGCTGGCCGCGGCCGACCTCCTCCCGGACCCGCTCCCAGGCCCGCTCCAGGTACCTCGGCTTGTCCGCCGCGGGCACCACGTGGGTCGCGATGGCCGAACGCCCGGCGGGCAGCTCGGTCAGCGTGGAGGTCTCCAGGTCGCCGTAGACGGTCATGGCCACCGTCCTGGGGATCGGCGTCGCCGTCATGACCAGGACGTGCGGCCGGTTGTCGGCCGCCTTGGCGCGCAGCGCGTCGCGCTGCTCCACGCCGAACCTGTGCTGCTCGTCGATGACCACCAGGCCGAGGTCGGCGAACTGGACCTGCTCCTCAAGCAGCGCGTGGGTCCCGATCACGATCCCGGCGTCGCCGGTGAAGAGGTCGGACAGCGCCGCGCGCCGGGCGGCCGCGCCCACCGACCCGGTAAGCAGGGCGACGCCGGTCGCGTGCTCGGCCGCGCCGAGCTGGCCCCCCTGGGCCAGTGGCCCGAGCATGCCGGTGATCGACCGGTAATGCTGCTGCGCGAGCACCTCGGTCGGCGCGAGCAGGGCCGCCTGGCCGCCCGCGTCCACCACCTGGAGCATGGCCCGGATCGCGATCACCGTCTTGCCCGAGCCGACCTCGCCCTGCAGCAGCCGGTGCATCGGGTAGGCGCAGCTCAGCTCGTAGGCGATGGTCTCGCCGACGGCGACCTGCCCGGCCGTGAGGGTGAACGGCAGCCGGGTGTCGAACTCGTCGGCGATGCCGCCGACCGCGTGCGGCCGCGGCATGGCCGGCATGGCCGCCGCCGCCAGCCGCCGCTGGGCCAGCGCGGCCTGCAGTGTAAACGCCTCGTCCCACTTGAGCCGCTCCCTGGCCCGCGCCAGGTCCGCCTGGTCGAGCGGCCGGTGGATGGCCCGAATCGCCACGGCCCGGTCGGCCAGCTCGTACCGCTGCCTGACGTCGGCCGGGAGCGGGTCCTCCCCCGCGTCCAGCGTGTCAAGCACGGTCCTGACCGACTTGGCGATCGCCCACGAGCTGAACTTGGCGCTGGCCGGGTACACCGGGAGGATCTCGGCGGCGAACTCGGCGGCGAGCTCAGGCGTCAGGTCCGCGTTGGGCGGCGCCCCGGGCAGCATCTCGCACTCCGGGTGGACCAGCTGGCGGCGGCCGCGGAAGCTGGACACGGTCCCGGCGAACATGCCGACCACGCCGGGCCTGAGCACCCGGCGGTACAGGCCCACCCCGGAGAAGAAGGTCAGGACCAGCTTGGCGCGGTCGTCGGTGACGATCACCTCGAGCCGGCTGCGGCGCCCCTTGCCCGGCACCGGCGGCAGCGGGATCTCGGCCACCGTCACCACCCGCGCGAGCACGGTGACGTGGTCGCCCTCGCGCAGCGAGGACAGGTCGGTCAGCTCGCCGCGGGTGTAATAACGGCGGGGGTAGTGCCGGAGCAGATCGCCCACCGTGCGCAGGCCGAAGATGGCATCGAGCGGCTTGCCCGTCTTGGGGCCGAGCACCCGGATCAGCGATTCGCTGAGCGTGGTCACACCTGGCAGCATAAGAGCGAGGACCGACAATGCGCGCGGTTCGCGAACGGCTGTGCCTTCGGGTAGGCTTCGACGGCTGCCTGATCCGCCCGACCGGCGGACACGGCCCTGGAATAACCCTAGTCAAATGGAGCGAACTGTGGCTGCCGTCTGCGACGTATGCGGCAAGGGGCCGGTCTTCGGCAACAACGTCTCGTTCTCGCACCGCCGTACCCGCCGCCGCTGGAACCCGAACATCCAGCGCCGCCGC
>JBAUAY010000358.1:0-3043 GCA_049676235.1 Streptosporangiaceae bacterium | reverse complement strand
GTCAAGAAGGTCGGCTTGAGCCCCCCGAGCACGAGCGAGCTGCGGAAGTTGTCGAGGCTGAGAACGAACCCGAGCGTCAGCAGTCCGAACACTTAGGATTCCTCTCTCCGGATTGCGCGTTAAATATCAGCCTGCCGTGCCCGGCTCCGGAAACCGCGCCGAGCCGCATCACCATTTCCTGGCAGAAGAAAAGGATGGGGAAAAGCAGGATGAGCGTCCAGAGCAGCTTCATCCCGTAGTCCTGGCCCATCTGGGCGTAGACTTGGATCCCGCCCGCGTCGTTCCTGCGGCCCATGACGATCAGGCCAGGACCCGATGATGACCAGCAGCAACCTGAGCTTCCTGCGCCAGGACAGCGAGTTGGCAGCGCCGGGCTTGAGAGTGCCGAGCGCGCCGGTGATATCACCGAGATGCTGCGGATCGGTTATGGCGTCGGGCGTGACCTCAGCCTCAGTCGGGTTCACATTCTCGACAGCCACAATCACCTTCCGTAAGACGCTTCGCCGCTCTAGGTCCCCCGAAAAGTTAGATCTGGTCTAAGTTTGTGTCAAGGAGTTCCGGAATCTCGTATTCTGACCTGCTATTTGTAATAGGTGTTTCAACTAATACGCGGACCTCAAAAGCGTCACCATCACGAGCTGGGACGGCGGCGTGATCGACTGCCGAGGACGCCCCGATCCCGGCGCGCCGGCACGAACTGAGGCGCAAGGAACACGCTCAACTTCGGCCGCAGCACGCTGGGCTGGTTGCGGCCGGGGGTGCCGTGGCAGTGCAAGACGTGCTAGAGACCAGGACGCTGACCTGGACCTCGCAGTAACCTCCCGCTCCCGCCCAGGTAACAGCCAGCCCGCCGCCATCACGCCAGAGAGGCCGAGCAGCATGATTGCGCCCACCACCTCGCCGTGCTCGCCGGTCGCCTTGCCCAGCTTCCCGCCCAGCTGCAGTCCGATAATCGACATAACGAAGCTCAGGAGCCCGAACAGGGTCACTGCCAAGACGATCGGGTAGCGCACCGTTCCCAGTGCGAGTCCTACTGCGAGGTCGTCCAGGCTGAGCGCGGCGCCGCTGACCAGCAGCCGCCACCCGTGCCAGATCTTCGGGGTGTCGTCGTCGCCGCGCAGTGCCTCGATGAGTCCCCAGATTGCGGTCGCGCAGAGTATCCCGGCGCCGGCCCAGCGGGCGGTGGACCCCAGCGGGCCGGCAAGACCGGTGCCGATGAGCATCCCAGTGGCCGGCATTACGACGTCGCACAGGCCGAAGACCGTGGCCACCTTGAGCTCGGTGCGCCGGTTCACGCCGCTGACTCCGATGGCGATCGCCGCCCCGAAGTTATTCAGCCCGAGCGCGACCGCCACGACAAACAACGCCACCATAGGTAATGGAACATACGTCGCATCCTCCGGCATTGAGAGACGGTTAAGGAAACTTGTAACTCTTAGAACGGCAAGAGGCGAGCTGCCGCAGGTTCACGCTCTGTGCCGGAGCCCGAGAGCCTGCGCGCAGAACCGTTGACCCGGCGTCCACACACGTGGACTCGGTGCCTGCGAGAAAGATGGCAGGAAATCCGGTGCCGCTTGAGGCCGCTGCGGCGTCGGCCGACTGGCACACTACGCCGCCGCCAGGCAAAACGGTTTCCGGAGCATCACTTCAGAAGGCACCTTCATGCCTGAGGTGATCATTACCTTGCCAGCCGTTCCTGCCTGGCAGCCCGCGGTCCGGGTATACGCTCCCTGAGGCCCGGGTACCAGCGCGACCGCGTCGGCCTGGGCGGAGGTAACCACGTGTCTGGCCTGCTCATTACCGCGATAGCCCTCGGAACGGTCGCCGTAGTTGAGTTGCCGGACAACTCCGGACTTGCGAGCCTGGTGCTGGGCACCAGATACCGGCCGCTCGGGGTATTCGCCGGGACGGCGGCGGCGTTCGCGGTACACGCGGCGCTCGCGGTGACGGCCGGGAGCCTCCTCGCCCTGGCCCCGCACAAGATCGTCCAGATCGTGGTCGCCGCGGTGTTCCTGGCCGGTGCCGTGCTGGTGCTACGCGCGGACAACGATGACGATGACGAAGACGAAGCGCGGCTGAAGGCCGATGCCACCGGGTTCTGGCCCGTAGCTGCGACCTCCTTCGGGGTGATCTTGCTGGCGGAGCTGGGAGACCCGTCGGACATCACGATGGCCAACCTTGCCGCCAGATACCACGACCCGGTGGCGGTGGGCATCGGGAGCGTGCTGGGCCTGTGGCTGGTGACAGCGCTGGCCATCACGGGCGGGCGGGGACTGCTGCGGATCTTGCCGATGCGGTGGATCAGCCGCCTGGCCGCGCTGGTGATGGTCGTCATGGCAGGGATCACCCTGGCCGACGCATTCCGGTGACGCCCGGCCAGGCCTGGCCCACGCAAGTCAGGCCAAAGCCGAAGCCCTGAGCCTGTACGAAGCACTCGTGGTGATCAGCGAAGCAGTGCGGCGGGAACCCAGCACGAAGCTGCTCCTCGCGCACACCCCAGACCCCGTTTTCCCGGGAGAACCCGGCGGCACGAAAGCACGGCGTGCGATCCGCGTGCGATAGGGAGCGGCCGACCACGGTCACGTACGGACAGTCATGGTCACTTGACGGTTGCAGGCGTGAAAGGACCTGGTCAGAATTTTCGCTGGTCAGAGCACTAGAAGCTAGTCCGAAACTGGTGGTCAGGGACAGGATCGAACTGTCGACCTTCCGCTTTTCAGAAGGTCTGTCATCGACCCGGGAGTCTCTGCCTGATGCAGCTCCGCAGCCCGTTTACCAGCAGACGGGCCTGTCAGGAGCTTGCGGCAACAGCTTAGCAGGTGTGCCGACGTGTGCCGGGTAATGCCGTTTCGTCCGTGTTATACGCGTGTTGGACCCCTCCCGGAGCCGGACTTGTGTTGCTGCTGTGTTGGCCGCCGCAGCCGGTCAGCCGTCGCGCCTGCGCCCCGGATCCGGCGTGCGTGCCCGCGGCCCGAAGATCGGCCGCCGCCGGTCGCCGATTTGGTCAGCCGCCCGTCCAGCTACCCCTGCGGCCAGGCCGGGA
>JBAUAY010000357.1:0-1573 GCA_049676235.1 Streptosporangiaceae bacterium | reverse complement strand
CGGACGGGATCCAGCCCGTCCGGGGCGAGCGCGGCGTCCTGGCCGGCGTGGCAGTACCGGCATGACGGCGGCGTGCCGTCAGCGGGGATACCGGCCGTGCCGAGGTCACGGTCGAGCATGGGGCATGCGGCCTCCCGCCCGCGCTGGGCAGGGACCGTTGGCGGTGACCGCGATTGACGGCGAGCCCCTCCGCCGTACCTACCCTGAGCATAGATCCGGCTTCCCGCCCGGTAAAGCATGCCCGCGACACGCCTGTTCCCGCGCCGGTCCGGCAGCCGCCGGACCGGCCATGCGTGGCCCGGGACCGGTGCCGCGGTACCTGGCGGCTTGGCGGCTGGCCGCGCTGATGGCGCAATGAGGGCGGCGATGAGGATCGCTCCGGCCGCGGGATTCCCCGCTGATGGCTCCGCCCGCATAGCAGCCGTACCGGGTGGAGGCTGGCCTGGAGGATCTGCTGATCATCGCTGGGTGGGCCAGTCGGCTCCTGGCGCGCTATGACGCGGCGGTCAGCGTGCCCGGCGGTGGCGAGCTCAGGCGCTCAGCGGTTACGACCACGCCCGCGCCGATTCCTGACCGGCCCGCGGCTGGGTCAGCGCGGGCTAGCCGGCGCGGCGCATCCGGGTCCCTTCGGGAAACGAGCGGCTCAGCCGCCGGGCCGCTGGTCGGCCGGCCGGGTGCGGGCGCGGACGATCAGGATGAGCGGGATCGCGGCCAGCTCGCTGGCCACGCAGAACGCGACCAGGCCGCCCAGCGACACGCTGATCAGGACGCCGATCACGATGCTGCCGAGCACCCAGGCCGTGCCGTAGATGCCGGTGAACAGGCCGTAGGCGAAGGCCCGCCGGTCGGGGGAGACCATGGGCGCTACCGCCGCCGGGATGAGCGATTCCTGCACCCCCATGCCCAGGCCCCACAGCGACACCCCGACCAGGATGGTCCAGAACCCGCCCAGGAACGCCAGCGGCGCGTACAGCGCGGCGATGATCGTCAGCGGGATCAGCACGCCGATCCCGGCGCGGTCGAAGACCTTCCCCAGGATCAGCGAGCCGGTGCCGCTGACGGCCATCGCGACCGCGTAGAACACCGGCGTCAGCGCCGGGGACACCGTCCCCGCGCGCTGGAAGTGGTACGCGATCAGCGGGAAATCGGCGAACCCGGCGGCGGCCAGCGCGGCTGCGCCCGCGTAGATCCAGAACACACGCGGCAGCCCGCCGCCGGGTGCCGGGGCGGGTCCGGCGGCCAGGTCCTGCGGCCGGGGATACAGCACGCGGGCCACCCCGAGCAGGGACAGCATGATGGCGGCCGGGACGGCCAGCGACGCGAACGCGACCTTGTAGTCGTGCTGGCTCATCGCGAGCACCAGGGCGACAAGCAGCGGGCCGAACAGCGCCCCGAACTGGTCCAGTGCCTCGTGCACGCCGAACGCCCACCCGTACCCGACGTCCCTGGCCGCGTGGGAGAGCATCGCGTCCCGGGGCGGGTTGCGGATGCCCTTGCCGATCCGCTCGGCGATGATCAGGACCGCGGCGACCTGCCAGTTCCCGGCCAGCGCGAGCAGGGGCACGACCGACAT
>JBAUAY010000356.1:0-4567 GCA_049676235.1 Streptosporangiaceae bacterium | reverse complement strand
ACCGCCGCCATCAGGTCATCGGCCTCCATCCGCTGGATGGCCGGCGGGTTCTTGCGGCCGCCGCGCATCCGCAGGATGGTCAGCGAGGTGTTCAGGTTCCACCGCCAGCGCGCCTGGAACAACGGCGAGGTCAGGACGGCCTGCCGGACCACTTGTTCCACCGTCTTGGAGGCCAGGAATTTTGGTACCCGGTCGAGCGGGAAGCTGTGCTGTGGTCCGAGTGAGAGCAAGATCGCGTTGTCGCTGGCCGCCGCCTGCAGCTCGAAGTCGAAGGTGACGCAGAACCGCTTGCGCAGGGCCAGCCCGAACGCCCGGTTTACCCGGGCGCCGAACGGCGCGTGGCCGACGAGCTGCATGCCGCCGGCCTCGTCGAAGAAGCGTTCCAGGATGATCGCGTTCATGGTCGGCAGCGCCCCGAGCGCGGCCAGCCCGGCTCGCAGGTAGCCGACGATGGTGTCGGCCGCGGCCTGGCCGATCCCGCATTCGGCCTCGAGCCAGTGCCGCGCCTCGGCCGGTTCCCGGTCCGCGACGGCCTGCCGTAGCGCCGAGACCTCCTCGGAAAGCTCCCGGGTGCGCCCCGGTGCCTCTCCCTGCCAGTGCGGCACCGAGGGCGGCGCCCCCTGGGCGTCCACCACCCGGACCGTTCCCGGCTCCACCCGGCGGATGCGCCAGGAGTGCGTGCCGAGCAGGAAGACGTCGCCCGGCCTGCTCTCAACGGCCCATTCCTCGTGGACGGTGCCGATCGGGACCTCGTCGGGCTCGGCGACGACCCGGAAGTCGCCGAGCTCGGGGATGGCCCCGCCCGAGGTCAGCGCGGCCAGCCGGGCCCCGCGGCGGCCCTTGACGGTCCCGTTCACCCGGTCGCGGTGCAGGTAGTAGGCGCGGCGCCCGCGGCCGGTGCGGATCCCCTCGGCCAGCAGGTCCGTGATTTCCTCGAAGTCCTCGGCGGACAGGTCCCGGAACGGCGCCGCGTGCCGGGCCAGGCCGAGCAGCTCGCCTTCCGGCCACGACTCGGCGGCCGACTCGGCCACTATCTGCTGCGCCAGGATGTCCAGCGGCCGGGCCGGAATCTCGATGACGTCCAGCCGGCCATGGCGCATGCCGCGCAGGAGCGCGGCGCATTCGACCAGCTCGTCGCGGGAGGTCGGGTACAGCCGGCCGGAGGGCGTCCCGGTGCGGGTGTGGTTCGAGCGGCCCACCCGCTGCAGGAAGGTGGCGAAGCTGCGCGGTGAGCCGATCTGGCACACCAGCTCGACCGGTCCGATGTCGATCCCGAGCTCAAGGGAGGCGGTGGCCACCAGAGCCCGCAGGTCCCCGGCGCGCAGCCGGGCCTCGACCCGCTGCCTGCGGCCACGGGACAGCGATCCGTGGTGCGCCGCCACCTGAGCGCCGAGCTCATCGCCGAGCCGTTCGCCCAACTGGTGGGCGACCCGCTCGGCCATGCTCCGGGTGTTGACGAACACCAGCGTGGTCCGGTGGCCGGCCACGTGACCGGCGATCAGGTCCAGGATCTCGGCCATCTGCCCGGTGGTGGGCACCGCGCCGAGCTCGTCGTCGGGTAGCTCCAGGGCGAGGTCCAGCCGCCTGCGGTGGCCGGAATCCACGATCGCGCACCGGGGCGTCCCGTCCGGGTGGTCGCGGTCCTGGCCCGAGCCGACCAGCAGCCGGGCGATGTTCTCGATCGGCCGCTGGGTGGCGGACAGGCCCACCCGCTGCACCGGTTCCTCGGCGACGTGCGCCAGCCGCTCCAGGGTGAGGGCCAGGTGCGAGCCCCGCTTGTTCCCGGCGACCGCGTGGATCTCATCCACGATGACCGTCCGGGCGCTGCGAAGCATGGACCGACTCCGCTCCGCGGTTACCAGGAGATACAGCGACTCCGGGGTGGTGATCAGGATGTCGGGCGGGTGCTTGAGCATGGCGGCGCGCTCCGCGGCGGCGGTGTCGCCGGTCCTGACCGCGACGCGGATCACCGGCGCGCTGAGCCCAAGCTGGCTGGCCATCCCGGCGATCTCGCGCAGCGGCGCCTCGAGGTTCTGCTGAATGTCGGTCGCCAGCGCCTTCAGCGGCGACACGTACACGACCTGCGGCCCGGCGCCTGCCTGGGCTGATCCTGCCGGTCCGTCCGGCGGCGGCCCGGCTTCGTGCCCGCAGTAAAGGTCGTGTGCGCAGTGCCGATCGTGAGCGCGGTAGAACCGATCGATGCAGACCAGGAACGCCGCGAGGGTCTTGCCGGATCCGGTCGGCGCCGCGATCAGCGTGTGGCGGCCCGCGGCGATCTCCCGCCAGCCCGCGGCCTGCGGCTCGGTCGGCCCGGCCGGGAACCGGCCCTCGAACCAGGCGCGCACGACGGGATGAAACGACTCGAGCACCCGCTCACGGTACCTGCGAGTACCGACATTCCGGCCGCGGAACGAAAATGCGGATGCGAGACGCGAAGGTAAGGCTCACGCTGGAGGAGGGCGGAGCGAGACCCCTGCTAGATAATCAATATTCTTGACTGTCAAGTTATTTGCAAATACGATCGGCGGCTATGGACGGATCGGGACCCAGCGAGCTCGCCACTCCCACCCTGATGCGCTCGGCGCGCGGCGCTTACGCCCGGTCGATCCGGGCGCAGTTGCACGCCATCGGCCTCGACGACCTGCCCAGGAACGGGGCATTCATCCTGGCCGGGATCGACGCCACGGGCGGCCCCAGAGGGGACCTGCCGTCCGATCTCGGTGTCACCAAACAGGCCGTGAGCCAGGTGATCGACACCCTGGTGAACCGGGGCTATCTCACCCGGCGTCCCGATCCCGACGACCGCCGCCGAATCACCCTCGAGCTCACCGAACGCGGGCAGCAAGTCGTCGACGCCATAATGCGCGGCGTCGAGGCGGTCGATGTCCAGCTGCAGGAGCGGGTGTCGCCGGAGCAGATCGAAGCCATGCGATCCGTGCTGGCCTCCTTGACCGAGATCAAAACGGTCAGCGTGATCACCGGAACCGGGAGAAAGCGGCCAGCCCGCCAGTTCCGTCACTTCAGCCCGATCTTCCCGGTGCGGAATCTGGCCGCGGCCCTGGTCCACTACTCGGCCCTCGGCTTCGACACCTTCGCCTACGCCGACGGCGACGACTACGGCTTCGCCAACCGCGAAGGCGTCGGATTGCACCTTGCGGCGGACCCCGACCACGATTTTGCGCACCATGCATCGGCGTACCTGTACGTGCGCGACGCCGACGCCCTCTACGAAGAGTGGAGCCGGCCGGGTATTGGCGGCCACACCCGGCCCGTCGGCCCGACGCCCTACAAGCTCCGCGAGGGTTCACACACCGACCCGGACGGGAACCTGATCCGTTTCGGCTCGCCCGCGGAGGAGTAAGGCCATGTTCAGGGCTTCCCCGATGAAGCAAGCGTTGGCGGCGGTAGGCCTGGCGGTGACCTTGGCTGCCTGCGGGACGACCGGCACCGTCTCTTCGAAGGCCACGGCCCCTTCAAAGGCCCCGGTGACTCGGGTTCCGGTGAACGTTCGGACCGCACCTACCCGCATCGTTCGTACGGCCGCGGGAACGGTGGGATATCGCGAGGTGGGGGCCGGAAGCCCGCTGCTCCTGATCACCGGGTTCGGAGCATCCATGGACAACTGGCCGCCGTCGTTCGTCGACAGCCTCGCCGATCATCACGAGGTGATCGTCTTTGACAACGCCGGAGTCGGTCAGACGGCTCCTGCGGCGTCGTCAAGCATCGCCGCGATGGCCAACCAGACCAGCGACTTGATCTCAGCGCTCCATCTGCACCGCCCGGCGGTGCTCGGCTGGTCCATGGGAGGCATGATCGCGCAAGCACTCGCTGTCGACCATCCAGCCCAGGTGAGCCGCCTCGTGCTGGCCGCCACCCAGGCCGGCACCGGCAAGGCCCTCCCGGTCCCGGCCACGGCGGCAGCCAAGCTGGCGAGCCCGAATCCGGTGACCGTGCTGAGTGTGCTCTTCCCGCCCGACCAGACGAGTGCGGCTGGCGCCTACGTCACGGGAATCCTCCGGTACCCAAGCTTCTACCAGGCGCCGGCGGCGACGAAGGCAAGCCAGGGCCTTGCCATTCAGCAATGGCTGGCGGGACAGGATCCCCCCGGAAGGCAGGTTGGGAAACTGCGGGTCCCGACACTAGTCGCCGACGGCACGCTGGATCAGCTGGACCCGACGGCCAACGACCGGCTCCTGGCCGCCAGCGTGCCCGGCGCCAGGCTGATCCTGTACCCCGATGCCGGTCACGCCTTCCTGTTCCAGGATGCGTCGAGCTTCATCCCAGCCGTCGAGAGGTTCTTGGATTGAGCGCCACGGCTCCTCGGGCGTATGCGTGACCAAGAGCGGTGAGGTGGTGCTGATCGGAAACGTGACCAGCGCCGATACCATCATCTAGATCGATTGCCTTCTGCGGACCCGGGGCCCTTACCCGGTCTGGACGGGTGGGCTGTGGCTGTGCAGGACCTTGGTTTTGTCCGGGTTCCAGGCGGTGGTGGTGCCGTCGGGGTTCAGGACCAGTGTCCAGCCCCACCGGTGGATCACTACCTGGTGGTGAAACCAGCAGAGTA
>JBAUAY010000355.1:0-13424 GCA_049676235.1 Streptosporangiaceae bacterium | reverse complement strand
GTACGCACGCGAGACGGGTCCACCCCCAGGTCAATCAGGGCGGCCGACATTTCCGCCATGAACGCGGCCGGACCGCAGATGTAGGCGTCGGCGTCGCGCCGCAGGCCCAGCCCGGCGAGCACGGACGTGGTGAGCCGCCCCGCCGCCTGATAATCGCGGCCCGGGACCTCGCCGGGGGCCGGTCGGCTGTAGCAGACGTACCGGTGGCCGCGGGCCAGCGTGGCCAGCAGCGAGCGGGACTCCTCGGCGAACGGTTCCTCGGCCCGGTTGCGGGCCCCGTGCAGCCACCAGACGTCACGGCCGGAAGCGCCGGCGGCCAGGGCGTGCAGCATGGCCAGGACCGGGGTCGCCCCGACGCCCGCGCTGATCAGCAGGACCGGCCTGTCCCCGGGCTGGAGCACGAAGGTGCCGCGGGGCGCGGCCGCTTCTAGCCGGTCGCCCGGTTTGACCCGGGTATGTATGAACTGGCTGCCCATGCCGCGCGCCTCGCGCTTGACGCTGATGCGGTAGGAGCCGGCGTTCGGTGCTCCGGACAGCGAGTAGCTGCGCAGCAGCGGCCGGGCGTCCGGGACGACGTTCAGCCGCAGGGTCAGGAACTGTCCCGGCAACGGCGGCGGCAGCGCGGTTCCGGCCGGATCGGCCAGATGGACCGAGATCACCGAGTCGCTCTCCCGGTCTACCGAGGTGACGGCGAGCGAGCGGAACCCCGGCCAGGCTGGCGGCGGGCTCACCGCCGCCAGCCCTGCATTGCCCGCGGCGCCGGCGGGCGCCTCGGCCTGGCCGGCTATAGCCCGGAACGAGGCCTTCCAGCCATCGGGAAGCGCGGGAATGCGCAGCGCGCTCAGGACCCGCTCGCGGGCATGCCCGGGCAGGTAGAGCAGGCCGTCGATCTCGGCCACGGTCATGGCTTCCGGCCCGGCGGCCACCCGGACGATCTCGTCCCCGGCCTGTATGGCGCCCTCGCGGAGCACCCTGAAGTAGAACCCGGGCCGGTGATGGGACACCAGCAGAGCGGGCATGCGCGGCTCGTTCATCCGGATCCCCACCCGGTAGCACGTCACCCGCGGCTGGGTCACCTCGAACAGCGCCTCGCCGATCTGGTAGCGATCGCCGATGCACACCTGGTCATCAGCCAGGCCGGTGATGGTGAAGTTCTCGCCGAACTGACCGTAGCTGAAGTCGTCGCGGCCCAGCTGCTCCTGCCAGTACCGGTAAGACTCGATCTGGTAGACGAACACCGCACGGTGCTCGCCGCCGTGCCCGGCCAGGTCGCCCTGCCCGTCACCGTCGATATTCAGCCGCCGCACCTGACGCGGGCCGTCAACCGGCTGTTTCCAGACCGCCGTGTGGACCGTTTGCCCGTGCCAGGTCACATCCCGCGGCAGCCCCACGTTCACCGACAGCAGCTGGCCGGCTTTTTCAGCCACGGCGGCTCCCCTGTGACATCTCGCTCCAATCAGTCGGATGACGCAAGCCGGCGGCAGCCGCGCCCGGATACCTTGACCACATCATCATGGGCTCACCAGGGAAAGGAAGGCACGCGATGGATCTGGGTCTGGAAGGAAGGACCGCCGTCGTCACCGGGGCGGGCCGGGGCATCGGGCTCGCGATAACCCGCGGTCTGGTCGCTAACGGCGTGCACGTCGTCGCCGGGTCGCTTAGGTCCTCCGACGAACTTGGCGAGCTGGCCAAGGATGGCATGGTCCAGGTCCTCGAGGTGAACCTGGCCGAACCCAGCGGCCCGGCCCGGCTGGTCGCGCTGGCCAGGGACAGGATCGACATCCTGGTCAACAACGTCGGCGGTGCCCCGGCCAGGACTGGCGGGTTCCTGAGCATCACCGACGAGGACTGGCAGGCATCCCTCACGATCAACCTGATGGCCGCGGTGCGCACCACCCGGAGCGCGCTGCCCGCCATGCTCGCGGCCGGCACGGGATCGATCGTGACCATCTGCTCGGTCAACGCGTCCCTGCCCGACCCCGCCGTGCTGGACTACAGTGCGGCCAAGGCCGCCCTGGCCGCCTTCTGCAAGGCCCTGTCCAAGGAGGTCGGGCCCCGGGGCGTCCGCGTCAATACGATCAGCCCCGGTCCGGTGGCCACCGACCTGTGGCTCGGCGACCACGGCGTTGCGCAGACCGTCGGCCGCGCCACCGGCGCTAAGCCGGAGGACGTCGCGAACCAGGCGGCGCACGACTCGGTGACCGGCCGGTTCAGCCGCCCGGAAGAGGTCGCCGACCTGGTCCTCTTGCTGGCCAGCGACCGCACCGCGAACATCACGGGTGCCGACTTCAGGATCGACGGCGGCCTAATCCCCACGTGGTAAGCGCGGGACCGCCGACGGCCCAAATCCGAGTGATGAAAGGTGTTTTACAGTAAGCCCGAGTGAACCAATTCGGCATAGAGTTCGGCGGTCTGGGCGGCAATGGCGGGCCAGCCGAATTCCGCCACCGCGCGCTTGCGACCGGCCTGTCCCATCGCCTGGGCCCGGTCGGGGTCACTCAGCAGGGCATTCAGGGCGACCGCGAGCGCTTCCGGCTCACTGGGCGGTACCAGCAGCCCCGTCTCGCCCTCGACGACCACCTCGGGAATCCCGCCGGTGCGGGACCCCACCACCGCGGTCCCGCACGCCATGGCCTCCAGGTTCACGATGCCGAGCGGCTCGTAGACCGACGGGCAGGCGAACACGGTGGCGTGCGTGAGCAGCTGGATGACCTCGGACTTGGGCAGCATCTCGGGGATCCATATCACGCCGGACCTGGCTCTGCCATTTCGGCCAGTGCGCAGGCCCTCCACCAGTTCGGTCACCTCAGTGAGCTGCTCTGGCGTGTCGGCCTGTCCGGCGCACAGCACGAGCTGTGCCTCTGGGATAAGCTCCGAGGCGGCCCGCAGCAGCACCGGTAGGCCCTTCTGCCTGGTAATCCGGCCGACGAAGATCACGTAAGGACGGCTCTTGTCGATTCCGTACCGGTCAAGCACATCGGTGTCCGGGTCAGGCCGGTATTCGTTGGTGTCGATGCCGTTGCGTATTACCCGGATCCGTTCGGGAGAAATCTCGGGGTAAGCGGTCATGATGTCGGCCCGCATGCCCTCCGACACCGCTACCACGGCGGCGGCCGAGGTCGCCGCGTCCCGCTCGCACCAGGAAGAAACCGCGTATCCGCCACCCAGCTGCTCGGCCTTCCACGGCCGCAGGACCTCGAGGGAGTGCATGGTGACCACGTGCGGGATGCCGTAGAGCATGGCCGCCAGGTGGCCGGCCAGGTTCGCGTACCAGGTGTGTGAATGGACCAGCTGCGCGGACCCGACGGCAGCGGCCATCGACAGGTCCGTGGACACTACGCGGAGCGCCTGGTTGGCGTCGGCTAGCAGGTCCCAGGGCCGGTGCGCGATCGCGTCCGGGCGGTCGGCCCCCTGGCAGTGCACGGTGAGGTCCACCAGCGGCGCCAGCTCGCGCGCCAGGTAAGTGACGTGCACCCCCGCGCCGCCGTACACCTCGGGCGGGTACTCGCGGGTCAGCAGCGCAACTCGCAGCGGCCGCGCGGCGGCTTGCCCGACGCGCGCGCTCCCGGAGACACCGGGCTTGTCTGTCACGGGACGACCTCCTGGCCCTTGCCGACCACGGTGATGCCGCCGGCCGAGACCACGAAGCCACGCGCCCTGTCATGCTCCTTGTCCACGCCGACCTGCGCCCATTCGGGCACCGTGACGTTCTTGTCGATGATCGCGTTCCTGACCAGGGCGTGCCGGCCGATCTTGGTGTTGTGCAGGATCACCGACCGTTCGACGGTGGCCCAGCTGTTCACCCGCACCCCGGGCGAGAGCACGGACTGACGCACCAGGCCGCCGGAGATAATGACACCGTTGCTGACCAGGCTGTCGATCGCGCGCCCCACCCGGTCCCCCGCTTCGTGCACGAACTTGGCGGGCGGCAGCGACGGGATGTGGGTGAGGATGGGCCACCGGTCGTTGTACAGGTTGAACGCTGGCGTGACCGCCCACAGGTCCATGTGCGCCTCGAAGTAGGTGTCGAGCGAACCGACGTCACGCCAGTAGCCGACATCTTGCGGGGACGCGCCGGGCACCTCGTTCAGCGCAAAGTCATACGCCTGCGCGCCGCCGTCTCGCACCAGCATCGGGATGATGTTGCCGCCGATGTCGTGTCGGCTCGAGTCGTCGTCGGCGTCCTTGCGCAGCGCGTCCACGAGCACGTTGGTGTCGAACACGTAGTTGCCCATCGACGCGTAGCACATCTCCGGGTTGCCGGGCATGGCCGGCGGGTCGGCCGGCTTCTCCAGGAACGCGTCCACCGTCCGGCCGTCCCTGGCGACGCTGACGATGCCGAACGAGGAGGCTTCGTGCCGCGGCACCGGGATCGCCGCCACGGTCACCCCGGCCCGGTTGGCCACATGGTGGTCGATCATCTGCTGCGGGTCCATCCGGTACACGTGATCGGCGCCGACGACCATCACGATGTCCGGTTCCTCGTCGTTGATCAGGTTCATCGACTGGAAGATCGCGTCCGCTGAGCCGGTGTACCAGTGCGGGCCGAGCCGCTGCTGGGCCGGGACGGGCGTCACGTAGTTGCCGAGCAGGGCGCTCATCCGCCACGTCGTCGAGATGTGCCGGTCCAGGCTGTGGCTCTTGTACTGGGTCAGCACGCACATCTTGCGGATGCCGCCGTTGGCCAGGTTGGAGAGCGCGAAGTCGATTAGCCGGTAGAGACCGCCGAACGGGACCGCCGGTTTGGCCCGGTCCGCGGTCAGCGGGCTGAGACGGGTTCCGGCGCCCCCGGCGAGCACGATTCCCAGGACTGACGGTTGTTCCATGTCCGGTCCTCCTAGGACGCTAACGCGGGTTCGTGCGGCGGCTTAAGAGCCATGCTCCCGCGTATCGGGTGAAACTGGGAAGAGCTCACCCGGCGCGTTCACCGGATCTTCCGCCTCGGGTGGGTGGGGCGGCGGAACTTGCGGCGGGGCGGTGGCCCGCCAGAGTTCCTTGACCAGTACCTGCAGCGCGCCGGCCGTCGGGATGGCCAGCAGCGCCGCGACGAAGCCGCCGAACAGCCCGCCGACGAGGCTGCCAAGCGAGGCGCCGACCAGCACCGAGATCAGGACGAGCAGCGGGTTGATCTGCACTGTCTTGCTCATGACCACGGGGTTCAGCACGTGGTTCTCGACCTGGGTGTAGACGAGGAAGACCACCGCGGTGACGATGCCCGCGGTGAGGCTGTGGCCGAGCGCGAACAGAACCGTGGGGATGCCGGCCAGGGCGCCGCCGATCATGGGCAGGAAGTCCACCAGGGCGACCCACAGTCCCCACAGGAGTGGGAACGGCACGCCGAGGACGAAGAGGGTCACGAACACCACGGTGCCGGCGATGACTGAGGTGAGCAGGTTGCCCAGCATGTAGCCGGTGACCGCCCGGTTCACGTCGGCGGCTACCTGGGTGACCTTGGCGGCTCGGTCCGGCTGCATCTGGCCGAGGATCCAGGTGCGCATCTTGGGAGCCTCGAGCAGCAGAAGCAGCACCAGGACGAAGATCGTGAACAGCTCGATCAGCAGCGCGATGGCGCCCTTGCCGACGGTCAGGACCGGCTTGCTGAGCGACTCGGCGTAGGTGACCAGCTTGGGCGCGTTCTTCTGCACCCAAGCCTGGATGTGGTACTTGGTCGCGAGGTGACCGATCCAGCCCGTGCCGTGCTGCGCGCTGGCGACGTAGCCGGGCAGCTTGTTGGCCAGGTCGGTGATCCCGTTGACCAGCGGATTGCCGAACTCGTAAGCCAGGATGGCGAAGACCACCAGGGCCGCGAGGGTGACGATCGCCACTGCGTAGCCCCGGCGCGGAACCCGCCGTTGCAGCAGGACCACGATTGGGTTGAGCAGCAGCGCGACGAACCCCGCCACGATGATCAGCAGCACGATGTCACGCAGCCGGTAAATCAGCTTGCCGGCCAGGTAGGTGGCCGCCACCACGGCGACTGTCACCACGATCGTCCGCAGCGGGACGTTCCGCAGCTCGGCGGCCTTCCACAGGCGCGCTAGGCGCCCTTGTGGCTGCGGCGGCATATCGTTCACTTGACCAGCATGCCAGGTCCTAACGCTGCGTTGAGCGGGACCCTGGCCGGTGCTCAGATCCGCTCGGTGACGTTGCGGTAGTGGCCAGCGTGCTCGGCGCGCAGCTTGTACTTGAGCACCTTGCCGCCCACGGTTTCGGGCAGGTCAGCCGCGAACACCACCGACTTGGGGGTCTCATAGCCGGCCAGGCTGGCCCGGCAGTGCTTGATCAGCTCGACCTCACTGGCTTCGGCCCCGTCCCGCAGCACCACCACCGCGGTCACCGCCTCGCTCCAGCGGGGGTGCGGCAGCCCGATGACGGCCGCCTTGGCCACGTCCGGATGCTGGGCCAAGACGGCCTCCACCCGCAGGCTGGACACGTTCTCCCCGCCGGTCTTGACGATGTCCTTGTACCTGTCCAGCATGATCCGCAGGCCGGCCTCGTCGTAGGCGCAGCTGTCCCCGGAGTGGAACCAGCCGTACCGGAACGCGTGCCGCGTGGCCGCCTCGTCCCGGTAGTAGCCGGCCATCACGGCCGGGGACCGGTACACGGCCTCGCCCGCCACGCCGGGCTGGCCGGCCAGGTCGCCGCCATCCGGGTCAAGGACCGTCGAAGCTAGGATCGGGCTCGGCACCCCGACGTAGTTCTGCTGAGGCGCCGTCGCCGCGTAGAGTTCTGGCCACTCATCGGGCCAGAACCGGTGGCACGGGATCGACTCGGTCTGGCCGAAAATCTCGAATACGCAAAGGTCATCGCCACAGTGCCGTTTCATCGAGGCCAGCGTGGCCGGGGGCAGCGCGGCCCAGCCGTAGACGATGACGGTCAGGCTATGCGCGTCCAGGTCCGGCCGCGTGGTCAGCGCGGCGTCCAGCGCCCGCACCATGGCCGGTGAGCCGGCCCACAACGCGGTCACCTGCTCGGCGGCGATCATCTCGGCGATGTGCTCAGGGTTCGGGCGCCGGCCGAGGACCAGCGTGCCACCGCACAGGAACACTGAGTAAGTGAATGGCTGATCACCTACGTGGTAGATCAGCGGCAGATAGGTTCCCAGCTTCAGGTCGGACTCGAGCCGGAGCCCGCGGGTCAGCGAGAGCGCGAACCCGAATCCGGCCGCGTAACTGCACGCATGGGAGATCATCACCCCTTTCGGCAGCGCGGTGGTGCCGGAGGTGAACAGGATCTCCCAGATATCGTCGGCGTGGATCTCCACGTCCGGTTCGGCGGTCTCCTGATCCGCGATGAACTCGGTGAACGACACGCTGCCCGGAGCCGTCGGGCCGCCGATGGCGATCGTAACCGCGACCCGCAGGCCTTTCGAGGCGAACGGCTCCTGGGCCTTCGGCCACAGTTCGGCGTCCACGATGGCCAGCTTCGGCTGGACCAGATCGATCATCGCGGCCACCAGGTCTGGCGCCATCATCGGGTTCAGTGGCGCGGCCACCAGGCCGGCCTTGGCGATGCCGATCTTGGCCAGGTAGGCCTCGACCGAGTTCTCGCAGAACAGCAGCACTACGTCGCCGCGCTCCAGCCCGCTGGCCAGCAGCGCGTAGGCCACCTGATTGGCCGTCTCGTCGGCCTGCCGGTAGGTCAGCGCCGCCAGCCGTTCGTCGCCGTACGCACCCGGGCGGCCCACGATGGCCAATTTGTCCGGTCGGCTCCAGGTCACCCGCTCGATAAGGTCACCGACGCTCATCCGCTCCCACCGGTGCACGGCTCGCCGGTGATGCAGGCTCGTCACATCGAGGTCCACGGCGCCTCCGCAGGAGCACTAGTGATTGACGGTTCACTAACGTGTTACTATACGAGCCCGGCAGGCCGCTGTGAAGCGCTGCCAGGGCAGTTTGACTCGCCGCCGAAGCAGCGTGACTCGCTGCTGCTGCCAGGATGGGGTGATGCGTTGACGGACGCGGTCAGCTACCAGGTGGCCAACGGGGTCGCCTGGCTCACCATAGAGCGGCCGGAAGCCCGCAACGCGCTGAACGCGGCCGTGCGGACGGGCCTATACGCCGGGGTCCGGCACTTCAACGACGATGACACCGCCAAGGTCCTGGTGCTCACCGGCGCCGGGGAGAAGGCCTTCTGCGCCGGCGCGGACCTGAAGGAGATGGCCGCCGATGCCCTGACCGTGCCGCCGCCGGACTTCGTCCCTCAGTTCGGCCGCAACGTCGACGTCGCCAAGCCCACGATCGCCGCGGTGAACGGCGTCGCGTGGGCCGGCGGGTTCCTGCTCGCCCAGTGCTGTGACCTGTGCATCGCCGCGGACACGGCGACGTTCGCGATCAGCGAGGTGAAAGTGGGCCGCGGTGCCCCGTGGGCCGCGCCGCTGTCCTGGCTCATCCCGCCGCGGATCGCGCTGCAGATACTCCTCACGGGCGACCCGATCACCGCGCAGCGCGGGTACGAGATCGGCCTGGTCAACGAGGTCGTGCCGCTTGCTGACCTGCGCTCGCGAGCGCAAGAGCTGGCCGAGCGGATCGCCGCGAACGCCCCGCTGTCCGTGCTGGCCGCCAAGCGGACCGCGTACCTGTCCAGGCCCGATGTCTTCGACGAGGCCGAGCGGATCTGGGCGCCCGTCTACCACAGCGCGGACGCGCAGGAAGGCCCGGCCGCGTTCCGCGACAAGCGGCCGCCGGTGTGGACTGGCCGCTGAGCCACGCCGCCGACCTTCGGCCCGCACCGGCTCAAGCTGTGAGTCTTACCGCGACACGTCAAGCAGCCCGGAACAGGCCGGGCGCTGGTGGGTGCCCCGGAGCAGGGCTATGGGGCGGGTCGCGTGGCGCCACAGCCATGACACGCTTTCGGCCATGTGGCCGAGCTGCTCGTCAGTGCGCCGGATCTCGGCGGCGGTCTTTGGTCGTTCGGCCTGGTAGACCTGGTATGGCTGGTACGGCATCATGATGTAGCTCCTCGCGGACCCCGTGATTATTCGCGCATCGGCCGACACGGCCGCCGCGCTCTACCCGCACTCCCCAGTACGGCGCATCAAGCATCTATGATCGAAATTACCGCTAAGACCTGCGCCGCCACATCGTGCAAAAGCCCTATCTGCGGGCTGCCCCAGGTCCTAGGGCGGGTAAGCGAGGCTTAGGGCGCCGGTCTTATACGGCACAGACTTTGGTCAGAGGATGTTGACGGCAAGCGTGCGCGGCCCGCGTACCTGGCCGCCGGACCAGGTGACGGCCGAGGGATCGGCCAGCTCGAAGTCCGGGTAGCGGGCCAGCCACTCCTCCAGCGCTACCCGCAGCTCCATCCGGGCCAGGTTGGACCCGAGGCATCGATGCCTGCCCAGCCCGAAGGCGGCATGACGGTTCTTGGCCCGGTCGAGCTGCACGAGGTCGGGGTCCTCGAAGGCGCCCGGATCCCGGTTGGCGGAAGGGAACGGGAGCAGCAGCCAGTCACCCTCCCTCAGCTGGTGCCCGTGGAAGTCGAAGTCCTTGGCGACCAGGCGGGCCATCGTGACCGGCGCGTAGGCACGCAGCAGTTCCTCGATAGCGGTGCCCATCAGTTTTGGGTCACTGGCCAAGCGACGGCGATCATCGGGATGCCGGACC
Source organism: Streptosporangiaceae bacterium (assembly GCA_049676235.1). Lineage (GTDB taxonomy): Bacteria > Actinomycetota > Actinomycetes > Streptosporangiales > Streptosporangiaceae > Palsa-504. The sequence goes on along the minus strand of JBAUAY010000355.1, from coordinate 3,819 downwards.
AGGTGCCAGAGGGAGGCGCCGATCGCCGACCAGGAGGTATCGATCCCGGCGATCATCAACAAGATCATGGTGCCGCGGATGTGCTCCCTGGTCAGTTGGCGGCCGCCGATCTCTGCCCCGATGAGGAACGAGGTGAGGTCGTCCCTGGGGCGGGCGACGTGCTCCTCGATCCGGGCGTCCATATAGTCGTCGAGTTCGGCGAACCTCGTCTCCCGTTCCTCGGAGGGAAGGTCGACGTCCTCGAGCACTAGGCGGATGAAGCGCCGGAAGCTGTCGGCATCTTCTTGGGGGAACCCGAGGAACCTGACAATGACCCGCACCGGGATGTGCTGGGCGTAGTCGGTGGCCGCGTCGAAGCTCCCCCGGCCTTCGGTCTGGGCAAGCAGTTCGCGGCATAGCTCCCGGGTAAAGGGCTCGAGGGCGGCGATCGGCTTGGGCGTGAAGGCGGGCAGTAGCATCCGCCGGGCGATGCTATGAAAGGGCGGGTCCGAGGTAATCGGCGGGGACAGCCCGATGGGCGCGGGCAGATCGTCGGGACCGGGCCGCCGTTCGCTGACCACGACCGAGCGGGAGGTGAAGTGCTCGGTGTCGTAGGCCACCTCAGACACCAGGTCGTGGGTCACCGGCAGCCACGTCCCGCCGTAGCGGTCGCTGTGGGCGACCGGGCAGCGCTGGCGTAGCTCGTCCCAGATCGGGTACGGGTCGGCGACCCACGCGGGGTCAGTGTGATCGAAGTCAGTGGCCCAGTCCCTGACTGGGGGGTGGCGGTTGGTCACGGCTCTACCTTCGTGAGGTCGAGGTCGAACATCTCGGGGGCCACGGCGTAACAGCGGTTGCGCCCCTGGCACTTCTCCGGATCGACGTGGACGCGGAAGGTTTTGCGGTCACGATGCCCACCTCCCTTGATCTCAAGGGTAAGGCTCCCGGCCCATGGCGTCAGCTGTCAGACTTCGTCCAGGAAGGGCCATCCCCGAGGAGGTGAACCTTGACCGGCGGACTGTGGCTGCGTTTCCTGTCCGGGCCGGACATAGACTCCCTCGGCCTTTCTCACGCCGAGATCGTCGCCGCCGTCGAGGATGCCGTGCGCGCCCATGGTGACGGGCGCGCTGTCGTTGAGCCAAGGGTGCACCTCGTGCCGGACAACGACGGCGCCGGCCATTTCAACGTACTGCGCGGTCATCTATCGGCGCCCGGCCTGCCCACGGCGGGTGTGAGCGGCGTCAAGGTGGTCGGCGACTTCGTGGCCAACTATGCCGCCGGGCTGCCCAGCGAGCTCGGGCTGCTGACGCTTTACGATCCCGCAACGGGCGTCCCGCTGTCGATCATGGATGCCACCCTGATCACGGCCTGCCGGACCGGCGCGATGACCGCCGTTGGCGCCCGCTACCTGGCCCGGCCGGACTCCCGGGTGCTCGGTCACGTCGGCGCCCGCGGGACCGCGTTCTGGAACGTCGTGCTGCTCGACGATATGTTCGACCTGGACGAGATCCGGATAACCAGCCGCCGTCCCGAGTCGCGCGAGGCATTCGCGCAGCAGCTGGGCTCAGTCACCGGCACTCGCGTCCGGGTGGCCGCCACCGCCGAGGAGACCTTCGACGGGGCCGACATCCTCGTCGAGGCGTCGCGGCTCACCGAACCCGAGCCGCTGTTGCGCACCGGGTCGGTCAGGCTCGGTGCCTTCGTCGTCCCTTACGGCACGGTCAGCGCCGTGGAACTTGACCTGCTCGACGTGATGGACAAGGTGGTGGTGGACGACTGGCGGGAGGCGCAGTCCGGACGGTTCGGCGCGCTGCGCCGCCACGTGGACACCGGCCGCCTCTCGGCTGCGTCGCTCCACGCCGAGCTGGGGCAGATCGTCACCGGGAGACGCCCGGGCCGGGAACGCGATGACGAGCGGATCCTGCTCTGGCACCGCGGGCTTGCCATCCTCGACATCGCCGTGGGCCTGGCTATCTTGCGCCGGGCTGAGCAGCAGGGCATCGGAACGATGCTGCGGTACCGGTGATGATGCCTGCTGTGGCGATCACCGAAGCCGGTGACGCGGATCTCGGCCTGATCAGGGCCGTTGCCGCCGGCCAGGCCGTCAGCATCGGGCCGGCCCTGCTCGCAGCGGTACAGCAGCGCTGCACCGAGGCCCGGCAGGCGCTACGGGACGGGCGGGCGGTGTATGGCGTGAACACCGGGATGGGGGCGCTCTCCTCGGTTCGCCTGACCGAGCAGCAGCAGCTTTCCCACCAGCGCAACCTGCTGCTGGCGCGGGCCACCGGCGGGCCGCCGTGGCTGAGCCCGCCCGACGTCCGGGCGATCATCACCGTCCGGCTGCTGACGTTCCTTTCCGGCGACGCCGCCGTGTCGGCCGGGCTCTGCCAGCGGCTCGCCGATTTCCTCAACTACGACATCGTGCCGGCCGTGCCCCGTGCGGGCGCGGCCGCCGCGGGCGAGATCATCCAGCTCGCGCACGCGTTCGGGCCTGTCGTCGGCATCGGCCAGGTGCTCGGGCCAGGCGGAGCCCTGGTATCCGGCCGCGAGGCGCTCAGCCGCAACGGGCTGTCCGAGTTCAGCCTCGGCCCGAAAGAGGGCATCGCCCTCATCCAGGGCGTGCCCGGGGCGACCGGGCTGAGCGTGCTCCGCCTCGGCGAGGCCGCCGCTCTCACTTCGCTGATGGAGGCGGCCGCAGCGCTGTCCATCGCCGTAGCCCGGGCGCCGCGCGATCCCTACCGCGCCGCCTGCGGGCGCGGTGACGACCTCCTGACCGCGGTGCTCGGACGGCTCCGCGAGGCCGCGGGTGACGACCCGTCGCCGCGGTCCCTGCAAGCGCCGGTGTCGTTCCGGGTGGCCGGACCGGTGCTTACCCAGGTCCATCGGGCCGCCGCCCAGCTCGCGGCGGCCACCCGCCGCGCCCTGACCGGGGTCACGGACTCCCCCGCCTACCTCGACGGGCGGTTCACCAGTACCGGCGGGTTCCACGGAATCGACTTGTCCGCGCACTTCGACCAGCTCACGGCGGCGTTGTGCCACGCAGCGGAGGTGGCGGCGGCACGCCTGCACCGGCTGATGGATCCAGCCGTCACCGGGCTGCCCGCGCAGCTTGCCCGCGAGCCGGGCCCGCAGGCCGGGCTGACGGCAGTCCACAAGCGCGCGGCCGGAGAGGTCCATGCCATGAGGCGGCTGGCCACCGCGACCGCGGTCGGCCTGATCGAGACATCCGGCGGCCAGGAGGACGTGCAGTCGTTCGCCTGGGAGGCCGCCGACAAACTCCGCACCGCGTTGCACCACGCCCGCGCGGTCACCGCGGCTGAGCTGCTGGCCGGCTACCAGGCGGCGGCACTCTCCGAACGCCCGCCGCCGCCCGGCTGCCAGCCGCTGCTGGACTGGCTGGCCGTGATCGTCGGTCCGATCGATGACGACCGCCCGTTCGGCGAGGACATCGAGCGCCTGATCCAGGCGCCCTGGCCTGCTGCCTGAAGCTATTCCAGAAGCCTCGTCTGATCCGGCCAGGAAAACTGGTCCGGCGCGCGTGCCGGAGACAGGGCGGGCCGCATTACAGTTTCTAGGTGGCGGATGATCCGACTGGGCGGGTGGACAGCTGGATCTGGTCGGTACGGCTGGCCAAGACGCGCTCAGCCGCCTCCAGTGCCTGTAAGGCGGGGCACGTCAGGGTCAACGCGGCACGCGTCAAACCCGCACACCTAGTCCGGGCCGGTGACGAGGTCAGGATCCGCCACGACGGACGCGAACGCATAGTGGTCGTCACGCGGGTCATCAGCAGACGAGTCAGCGCGCCCGTGGCCGCCGAGTGCTACATCGACCACAGCCCGC
>JBAUAY010000354.1:0-1604 GCA_049676235.1 Streptosporangiaceae bacterium | reverse complement strand
ATGGGCAGCGGCACCGAGGTCGCCAAGAACGCCGGCCGCATGATCCTGTCTGATGACAACTTCGCGACGATCATCTACGCGGTCGAGCAGGGCCGCAAGCTCTATGACAACCTCAGCAAGTACATCCGCTTCGTCCTGCTCGAGCTCGTCGCGTTCGTGCTCACCTTCCTCGGCGCGACCCTGCTCGACATCGCTGCTGGCCAGCCATTCACGCCGGCCCAGATCCTGTGGATCAACTTCCTCGTCAACGCCCCGTTCGGCGTGGCGCTCGGCTTCGACCAGCAGACGCCCGGCTTGATGAACCGCCGACCTCGCCCGCGCGGAGAGTCGATCCTGACTCGCCCGGTGATGATCACCTGCGGCCTGGCGGGACTCTTCATCGCCGTGGCCAACCTGGCCCTGATCGCGGCCGGGAAGAACCACTACGGCAGCCTCAAGACCGGCCAGTCGATGGCCCTGGTCGCCTTCTCCCTAATGCTCGTGGTCGCCGCCTTCGAGGCCCGCAGCGAGACCGGGACGGCCTTCGACACGGACATCTTCAACAGCTCCAGGATGAATGTGATCGCAGTGGCCGAGGTCGCCGCGGCGTTCCTCATCACGCAAGCGGATTTCATGAATCGGCTGCTCGGGACTACTCAGTTGACTGCCGCGCAGTGGGGGTTCGCCTTTCTCGCCGCCGTCGTGCTGCTCCTTGGCTGGGAGGCCGGGAAGTGGATCGCACGCCGAAGGGCACAGGCCAGACACGCGATTGCGCCAGCCCGATGACGTGGATGGGGCACCAAACCGGGACTGCCCGTGAAACCGCGGGGACATGGCACTGATGTCACCGCACTAATTGGAGGTAGCCGACATGGCCAAGAAGGACAAGCACAAGCAGCATGACGGGGAGGTTCCCGCGCCGCCGGCCGCGGGGTCGGCGGCCGGGGGCGGTCGGCCGGTGAAGATGAAGCGCAAGGCGTACGAGCGGGAGATGCGGGTCCTGCATGGTGAGCTGGTCGCGATGCAGGAGTGGGTCAAGGCGTCCGGGGCCAAGGTCTGCATCGTGTTCGAGGGCCGGGATACCGCCGGGAAGGGCGGCACGATCAAGCGGATCACCGAGCGGGTCAGCCCGCGGGTGTTCCGGGTGGTGGCGCTGCCCGCCCCGACCGGGCGGGAGAAGTCGCAGATGTACATCCAGCGGTACCTGCCGCACTTCCCGGCGGCCGGGGAGGTGGTGATCTTCGACCGCAGCTGGTACAACCGGGCCGGCGTGGAGCCGGTGATGGGGTTTTGCACGCCGCAGGACACCGAGCGGTTCCTGGAGCTGACCCCGGGGGTGGAGAAGGCCATGACCGATGACGGGATCGTGCTGGTGAAGTACTGGCTGGAGGTCAGCGCCGGGGAGCAGACCCGGCGGCTGCAGAGCCGGATCCACGACCCGCGGAAGATCTGGAAGCTGTCCGGCATGGACCTGAAGTCCTACCGGCGCTGGTACGACTACTCACGCGCACGAGACGCGATGTTCGCCGCGACCGACACCGACTGGGCGCCGTGGTACCTGGCGCACAGCGACGACAAGCGGCGCGCCCGGCTCAACATCATCCATCACCTGCTCAGCCAGGTCC
>JBAUAY010000353.1:0-9478 GCA_049676235.1 Streptosporangiaceae bacterium | reverse complement strand
CCCTGTCCTTCGGAAGCCACGCCAGGCACGGTCATCCGCCAAGCCGGCCGGCTTCGCATCAGCCAGCAATCCAGCACAAATGACGCTAACACCGTGCCCCGCAGATTCCAAGAAGAAGCTGCAGGATTTCACCGATCCAAACGCCAGGTACCACATGTACTTCTTGTCCCATATATTCCTTATCGCTTCATGCGCTTTCCCGTGCTCTCACGTGCGAACAGACAGGCTTCGGAACGCCTGGTCCGCCCGGGACGGCCTGCAGCGCGGTTACGTCGTCCACAGCCCGTCCGGGTTCGCGGTGACACCGAGGATGTGCACGTAGCGGGAACCGACCTCCATGACGAACAGGCAATACAAGCGCTGCAGAGTCACCGCGCAGTCCACGTGGAAGAAGTCCGTGGCGAGCATCGTCGATGCCTGGGTGCGCAGGAACTGTCGCCACGTGGTGTGTCGGTGCGCCGTTGCGGTGCCGGGGGGATCTTCAGTGCTCTGAGGACCCGGCGGATCGTAGATGCGCCGACCCGGTGGCCGAGCTTGAGCAGCTCGCCCTGGATCCTCTTGTACCCCCAGCCGTCGTTCTCGGTGGCAAGCCGCTCGATCAGAGCTGTGATCTCGGCGCTGCCCGGCGGCCGTCCCGTCCGGTGCGGGTAGGTCCATTTGCGGGCGACGAGGCGGCGGTGCAAGCGCAGGACGGTACCTGCGGTAACCAGCCGGTGCGCTTGCAGCCTTCCGGGCAGGAGCCGGATCAGCGCGGCGAGGACCGCGCGGTCGGCCCAGTCCAACCGGGGCTGGGGATGTGCCCGGCGCAGCACGGCGACCTCGTGCCGTAGCACGAGCAGTTCGGCGTTCTTTGATGCCGATGACCGGCCGAGCAGGACCAGCCAGCTGCAGATCCGGACGAGGATGAGGTAGAGCAGGCGGAGGGACACGGATGATCATGATGCCCTACGGCTGAAGCCGACCATCTCTGCAGCTCACACGGCACGCAGACTTCTGGCACCCGACAGGCCTTGAAGCTCCAGCGGCCGCGCAGCTGGCCAGGAGAGATCGGGAAGTGCGGCGGAGACATCGCCCGGTTCAGCTCCTGTTCGGCGCTCGTGCCGTCCTGCTGGCCCGGCAGCAGCAGGGTGACCTGAGCGTCGTCATGGTCCCCGCCGCGGAAGAACGGCAGGCCCTGGACGTGGTCCCAGTGCAAGTGAGTGAGCAGGATGGTCCCGGTAAACGGCTGACGGTTCAGCAGCCCAGAGACCCGGCGGATTCCCGTTCCGGCGTCGAGAATGATCGTCGGCGGCGCATCGTCAATGGGCGACGGCAACGCAGGAAGTGTGACCGCCGTAGCGGACGAAGTCCGGGCCAGGCGCGGGCGTCGACCCGCGGACACCGCAGAAATTCAGCCGCACCGGCTAATCGTAGTCACACTGGTGTCTTCGGTATACCGCGATCAGACATCGGTAGTTAGCCGAGCTATTTTAATACTGGAGTGGCACTATAGAAAGAAGTGTCCTGACCATGCGATTGTGGGTATACCGTCGGCAGGTCGTGCGAGCCGTAATGTCGCTCTAGCGAGTGGGTCTGGGCTGGGCGGGATAAAGTTCGACAGTGTGGCCTGGGGTGGGCGTAGGGGGGCTGCAGTGAGGTGCGGGCAGTGCGGTGCCCTGGTGGGCGAGGGTTACCGCTTCTGTGAGGACTGCGGCGCGCCCGTGGGCGTTTGCCCCGCGTGCGGGGAGTCGGCCACGCCCGGCAAGCGCTTCTGCCATTCCTGCGGTTCTGCGCTGTTCGAACCTGCGTCTGCTCCAGCTGCCGCCGCGCCGTTGCCCGTCAGCACCGGGCCCGGCGAGGAGCCGGTGGCAGAACGGCGGATGTGCTCGATGCTGTTCTGCGATGTCGGCTTTGCCCTGCTCGACGCCCATCAGCCCAGGCACCTGGCCTCGGTGCTGCGGGCCGAGCGGGATCTGGTTCTCGCCCGTCTCGCCGCCCGCGACGGCGAGACGGCAGCCGCGGCGTCCTGCGTCGATGAGGCCAGGACCATCGGCTCCCGGCTAGCCTGCCGGTCGCCGCTCGACCGCGCCGCGGCCATGGCGCCCGCCGAGGGGCTACGAGCCTAGATGAGCACTCCCGGCACGGCGCGCGGCCGCTACCGCGACGCGCTCCGGCATCGAGACCTGCGCCTGCTCATGACCGCGTTCCTCATCGATCAGATCGGCAGCTGGTCTTACCTCATCGTGATCTCGGTGTACATCTTCGACCGCACCCACTCCACTCAGTGGCTGGCGGCGCTGGCCGTCTGCCGCTGGGGCCCCAGCCTGCTGCTGGCCAGCTACGGCGGCGTCCTGGCGGACCGCTATCAGCGGGTCACCGTCCTGGTCGTCTCGGCGCTGGCCAGCGCGGTGCTGATGGCGGGGATGACGGCCGTGGTCGCGACCGCGGCTCCCGTCGGCTTCGTGCTGGCCATCTCGGCCTTGTCGTCCGTAGCCGGGGCGCCCTACCAGCCCGCCGCGGGCGCGCTGACGCCCGAGGTCGTCGGTGAGAAGGACCTGGCCGCCGCGAACTCTATGTTCTCCGCGCTGGAGAACCTCGTGGTCGTGGTCGGACCGGGCATCGGTGGCCTGCTGCTGCTGACCGGCAAGCCCGTCATTGCCGTGGTGATCAACGCCGTCAGTTTCCTGATCGCGGCCGCCGTGATCTCCCGGCTGCGGGTCCGGTCCCGGGGCAGCGGGGAAGATGACGGCAGCACTCTGCAGCAGCTGACGACCGGGCTCAGGGCGCTGGCCGCGCAGCCGGTCGCGCTGGCCGTCATCTTGTTCTGCGGCCTGGACTCCGCGGTCTACGGCGCGACCACCGTGCTGTACGTCCCGCTGTCGATCCGGCTGGGCACCGGTCCCAACGGCTACAGCTACCTGCTGGCCGCGGCCGCGCTCGGCGGGCTGCTCGGGGCTGGCCTCGCGAACCGGCTGAGCGGCGCCTCCCGGCTGGCTCCGGTCATCATGGGCAGCATCTGCGTCCAGGCGCTGCCGTTCCTGGCGGTCATCCCGCTGCATGTACCGTGGCTGGCCGCGGTCCTGCAGGTGGTCTCCGGCGTCGGCATGATCATCGTCGACGTGCTCGCGATTACTACTTTGCAGCGTGATCTAGCTGGGGACATGCTCGGCCGGGTGCTCGGCATCTTCGACACCGTGATCCTGGCCGGCATCCTGCTGGCCAGTCTGATCACCGGCGTCCTGCTCGCGCACGCCAGCCTGGACGTCGCGCTGGTTCTCATCGGCGTCGGCATCCCGGTCATCGGCCTAGCGGGCCTGCCTGCCCTGCTCCGGGCCGATCGGACCTCGGCCGCGACCGCCGAACGGCTGCGCCCCTTGGTCGAGCTGCTGTCCGAGCTCGACCTGCTGACCGGCGCGGACCGCAGCATACTCGAACGGCTCGCGGCCGCCGCGGAGGAGGTCGTCATGCCTGCAGGAAGCGTGCTGATCCGCGAGGGCGACGAGGCCGACGCGCTGTGGATCCTGACCCGCGGCGAACTGTCCGTGTCCGCTACCGGCGACGGGCCGCAACCCCGCGAGCTCGCCCCGGTAACCGCGCCCGGCTACGTCGGCGAGCTCGGGCTGCTGCACGGGATTCCCCGCACCGCCACCGTTCAGACTAGCCAGAACAGCACCCTTCTGCGGATCAGCGGCGAGGACTTCCTGTCCGCCCTGCAGACAAGTCGGCCGAGTCCCACGCTGCTGTCCGTGGCCGGTATCCGGCTGGCCCGCACCCCCGGCCGTGGCCCGCGGCCCCCGGTGACGACGTCCAGCCAGCCCGGCTGATGAGAGGAGATCCAATGATGAGAGGAGGCAGGCGATGAGTCCCGATGAGCTGCTGCGTGAGCTTGGCGACCTAGCCACGTCGCTGGGTCCGGCCGTCCGTCCGGCCGGCACCGATGAGCTGCTGCGTTCCCTGACCGAGACGGCCAGGCGGCTGTTCGGCGCGGCAGCCTGCTCGCTGGCCCTGCTCAGCGAGGACGAATCCGAGCTGCTCTACACGGTCGCCGCGGGCGAAGGCGCGGACGACGTCACCGGCATGCGCATCTCATCCAGCCAGGGCATCGCCGGCTGGGTCGTGCAGTCCGGGCAGCCGATCGCGGTCAGCGATCTGGCCAGCGACCCGCGCTTTGCCCGGGATACGGCCGAACGGACCGGATACGTGCCCCAGGCCATCCTCGCCGTGCCCGTCGAGACGCCGCAGCGGATGCTCGGCGTCATCAGCCTGCTTGACCGCGACTCGCGGCGCCCTCGTGCCGAGCAGGACATGGCGCTGCTGTCGCTCTTTGCCGATCAGGCCGCACTGGCCCTGGCCAGCGTCGAGGCGTTCAGCGTGATGGGACGGGTGCTGCTCGATGCGCTGGCCGAAGCGGCGGCCGGCCAGGACCTGGCCCTCGCGCTGCGGCAGGCCACCGCGGGGCTGCCGCCCGCCGACCCTGACCTGGCCGCGCTGGCCGCTACGTTCGCGGCTCTCGCGCGACGCGGTGACGCCGAGCGCCAGCTGGCGCTGGCCGTGCTCGCGGACGTCAGGCAGTACGTGGAGAGGCGGCCGTCACGACCTCGCTAAGACCCGCGTGGAGTGATGCCTTCGCCCCCGAGAGATTGCGCTCGGTGCCGGCGATGGGGCTGCCCATCAGTAAGGAATGGGCCTGGGACGGGGCTTCCGGCGCCGGGATTACCGTGGCCGTGGTCGACAGCGGGATCGACGCCGCTCACTGCGCCGTCGGCCACGTCGAGCGGGCTGTCGCCCTGCAATGGGACTCGCAGGCCAAAGAGGTGATGAGCGTGGAGGGCCCGCACGAGGACCTGTTCGGGCACGGCACCGCGTGCGCCGGGATCATCCGGCAGGCCGCCCCCGACGCAAGCCTCTGGTCGGTGCGCGTTCTCGGCAGCCGGCTCACCGGCAAGGGCGTAGTCTTCGCGGCGGGCCTGCGCTGGGCCATCAGCCAGGGTGCGCGGGTGATCAACCTGTCCTTGAGCACGGGCCGCGAGGACTACTTCGGGCTCTTCCACGAGATCGCCGACGAAGCAGCGTTCGCCGGCGTCGTGCTGATCTGTGCCACCAACAATGTCCCCGGCCCCACCTTTCCGAGCCAGTTCTCCTCGGTCATCTCCGTCGCCGCGCACGACGGCCAGGACCCGTTCTGCCTCGACGCCAACCCGTCGCCGCCCACCGACTTCGGGGCGCCGGGTATCGACATCAGGGTGCCGTGGCTGTCCGGAGCCACGATCGTCTCCACCGGTAATTCCTTCGCCGCTCCGCATGTGACGGGGCTCGCGGCCCGGCTGCTGAGCAAGCACCCGCACCTCACGCCGTATGAGGTGAAGACCGTGCTGCGCGCGGTGGCCAGCAATGCGGCGACCCCGAAGGGCCAGACATGACCACGGACGTGACCGGCATATTGCGCGAGACCATCCTGCTCCGCTCGGCGCTGGCGGAGGACCTCAGTGCGGTCGCGGCGGCGTCCCGGCTGCGGAACTTCCGCCGCGGCCAGGTCGTGTTCAGCAGGGACGATCCAGGCGACACCGTGCTCGTCGTCGTCTCTGGCCGGGTCAAAGTCGTGATCCGTTCGGCGGACGGCGGCGAGCTGACTTTGACCGTCATCCAGGCGGGCGGCTTGTTCGGCGAGCTGAGCGTCGCCGATAACGGTCCTCGGTCTACCGACGCCAAGACGCTCGAGGAGTGTCAGCTGCTGCTCATCCCGCGAGAGCCGGTTCAGGACCTCTGTGCGCGCGTGTCGTCCGTGGCGCAGGCCCTGACCAGTTCCGTTGCGGCCGCCGTCAGGCGGCTGACCGACCAGGCCGGTGACCTGGTCTTCCTCGACCTCCCGCGGCGGGTCGCGAAGGTCCTGCTGAGCCAGCCCAGCGGTGCCGACGGCTTGATCCGGCTGCGGATGAGCCAGGAGGGACTCGCGCACCAGGTGGGCGGCACCCGGCAGCGCGTCAACGCCGCGCTGCGCAGTTTCGAGCGGCGCGGCTGGCTCGAAGTGCGGGACCGGACCGTCATCGTGAAGCAGGCCGCGGCACCGGGTCGGTTCGCCGGCCTCGAAGTGTCGGCAACTCGACAGGGTACATGTCGGCCGGGCGACTGACGAAGTCCGGTCGGCTTGCCATAGTTGTTCACACAAAGAAGAAAAACCGAACAGGGAGGGCAAACCCCATGGCCGAGCAGAACCTCACCACCGACACCGACGAGACCGATGACACCGAGGGCCAGATAATGCGTCGCGACACCGACGAGGACGCCGAGGGCCACGTGCGCGCCCGGGCCGATGAGGACGACGACGCCGAGGGCCACGTGCGCTTCCGGGCGGATGAGGACGACGATGACGCCGACGACGCCGAGGGCCACGGGCGCGCCCGGGCCGATGAGGACGACGACGACACCGAGGGCCACGGCGGCAGCCGACGCCCCTGACGACTATCAGCGCGGGGAGCAGACGCCACCGTCCGCTCCCCGCGCCGTATCGCTACTAGCCTCGGCCGGTTGATCAGGAAATCCTGCTTGCGGCGGAGAAGGACAAGTGCATCAGCCCATGACAACTCCAGAAACGGTCCTTGCCCAGGTCCCGCTGCTCTCCATGCTGTCTAAGAAGGAATTGGCCAATCTCATGCGCAATGCGCATGACCGGACGTTTCCCAGTGGTGCCGTGTTGACCGACGAGGAACAGACCGGCGCGACGTTCGGCGTCATTGTCGAGGGACAAGCGGCGGTAACGGTACACGGCAGGCCGGCTCGCCCTCTCGGCCCGGTGACTACTTCGGCGAGATGGCACTGATAGATCATTCTTTCTGTTCGGCGACGATCACCGCTGAGCCGGAGTTGCGCTGCCTGCTGTTCACCTCATGGGTCTTCCGGCCTTTTGTCATGAACCACCCCGAGACGACCTGGGCCCTGCTCGAGACGATGGTGCAGCGCGTCCGCGACGCCGAGAGCCGCTGACCGGGCAGCCCTCGAAGCCGACGGTTTTACATGTTCGGCGGGGCGTGTCGTGCTGGGTGCGGTCTTACAGTGCCTTCCCTGGCGCTTCGGCTCTCCGCCCCGCTGGCGGCGAGGTGCAGCAGTTTCGGGCGGCTTCTCGTCCCGGTCTATGACCGGGCTGCAGGCCTCGTACCGGTGGGTCCGCTCGGAGAGGGGCGGCTTGGCTTTCACTGTCCCGCAGGCAGGACAGGTCTTCGTCGACGGGTACCACCGGTTCGCGGGGACCTGTGCCGCTCGAATAATCGATTGGGTGGCTGACCCGCGCTGTCGGCGGCATGCTCGGCGCTGTCATGGTTGGCTGGCCGGGTGCTGCTCAAGATCGTCTACCTGCTAGGTCGCTGGGTCCTCGGCCTCGCCGTCCTGGTGTTCCGCACGGACCTGGCGCAGGATGCCGGACTGCTGGTACTCCGGCACGAGAACGCGGTGCTGCGCCGCCACGCCAGCCGGGTACGTTACGAGCCCGCGGACCGGGTCTGGCTCGTCGCGCTGGCCCGGCTCATACCGCGTAACCGCTGGGCCGAAGTCTTCCCCGTGACACCTGCGACGATCCTCGCCTGGCATCGCAGGCTGGCCGCGAAGAAGTAGGACACGAGCAAGCGACGCAAGCCCGGCCGCCCGCCGGCGGTGCCGGGCGTCGCCCGGCTCATCGTCCGCCTGGCGAAGGAGAATCCGCTGTGGGGGCACCGCCGGATCCACGGCGAACTGACCAAACTTGGCGTGACAGTCGCGCCGTCCGCTGTCTGGGAGATCTTGCGGGCCGCGGGCATCGATCCGGCGTCGCGCCGCGCCGGTCCGGCTTGGCGGCAGTTCCTGCACGCCCAGGCCGCCGGGATCGTCGCGGTCGACTTCCTGCACGTGAACACGGTGCTGCTGAAAAGACTGTACGTCCTGGCATTCACCCGGCATGGCACCCGCCGGATGCACCTGGGCGGAATCACCGCCAACCCCACCGGCGAGTGGACCGTGCAGCAGGCGCAAACCCGGACCCCCGGCGAGCGGTTCGAGGACATCAAGTTCCTCATCCGTGACCGCGGATCGGACTGCACGGCCTCGTTCGACGCCGTGTTCCAGGCCACTGGTGCCAGGATCCTACGTACCGCTGTCCAGGCGCCGCGCACGAACGCGACCTGCGAACGCCTCCTCGGCAGCCTGCGCCGAGAGATCCTGGACCCGATGCTGATCCTCGGCGGTCGGCACCTGTACGCGGTCCTGACCGAATACCAAGCGCACTACAACACTGCCCGGCATCAGGGTATCGCCCAGTGCGTCCCCCGCCGATGAAGGTGACGCTCCCCGCGTCACCGTGACCGACATCGGCACACGACAGATCCGGCGAAACCCCATCCGGGGCGGCCTGATCAACGAATACACGTATGCCGCCCGACGCCCGCAAGACCCGCAGGTCACCTACCGAACCGTATTTTCGAGCGGAACAGGTGGACCGCCGGCTGCAGGCGATGTGGAGCGACTCCACCACGAGATCCTCATCGCCGGTGAGCTCATGCCACCAGGCGGGTGACATGCCCGGAATCAGCCAACCACGCTGGCCAGCAAACCGAAAAGGAATAATGACCGCTATCATTCTCTTCTGCGACCCGAGAACTGGAACTCGTCCCGGTGCCGCTCCCGGCTGCGGACAGCGATCCGTGCGGCGGCTGGCGGCTGCCTGTACGGGCACTGGAGGGCCGTCGGCTGGCCGCTGTCTCCAGACGGTACCCAGTACCTGGCCGACGAGAGCCTGTGTCCCGGATCGCCGTTCGAGCATGCCCATCACCCGAAGATCCCTGACCGTGGCGAGACCCCCGGCCTGACCCGGAGCGAGCTCTGCCGCCTGTTCGCCGCTTTCCCGGCTTCGCCGACCCTAGCGGCTAGCGATGCCTCCGCCGTGCAGGCTGTGTCTCGCCGCGCCCGGGCGCTTGGGGGTTGACAGTCTGACAAGCGGAGCGTAAGCAGAGTGGCGTGAGATGCGGGCAGTGCGGTGCCCCTCTGGGAGAAGGGGACCGCTTCTGCGGGGATTGCGGCGCTACGGTGGGGGGTTGCCCGTCGTGTGGCGAGCCGCTGGCTCCCGGTCAGCGCTTTTGCCGTGCCTGCGGCGCGGCGGCGCCCGGGGTTCTAGACCCGCGGCCCGTCCCGGTGGCGGCCGCCCCGCAGTCTCCCGCGCCGGTAGCGGAGCGGCGGGTGTGCTCGGTGCTGTTTTGCGACCTGGTCGGCTTCACCCCGCTGTCGGAGGCGCGCGACCCCGAGGCGGTGCGAGAACTGCTGTCCCGGTACTTCGAAATGGCCCGGGCGGTCATCGGCCGGTACGGCGGGGTGGTGGAGAAGTTCATCGGCGACGCCGTGATGGCCGTGTGGGGCACCCCGGTGGCGACCGAGGGCGACGCCGAGCGGGTGGTCCGCGCGGCCCTGGACCTGGTGGCCGCGGTGGCCGCGCTGGGATCCGAGATCGGGGCGGCCGGCCTGGCGGCCCGGGCCGGGGTGG
>JBAUAY010000352.1:0-4766 GCA_049676235.1 Streptosporangiaceae bacterium | reverse complement strand
CTCAAGCTCGGCGGCCGCCCGCTCATCGGGCCCGGAAGCTGCCCGGGCCAGGTGCCAGGCCCGGCGGTCGGCCTCCTCCCAGTCGGCCAGCGCGGCGTGCGCGGCTCTCCGCTCGGCCGGGCTCGCCTCGTAGTAGACGGCCGAGCGGATCAGCGGATGCGTGAACACCACGGCCGAATCGGTGATCCTGACCAGCCCGTGCAGACGCTCAAGCCCGTCCGCGCCGACCCCGAGGGCGGCGCCCGCCGCTGTGATCGCGGGCAGCCGCCCGGAACACGCGGACAGCAGGGCCAAGGTCCGCTGGCCCGGTTCCAGCTGGCTGACCCGCGCGGCGAACACCCGCTCAAGCTCCCCGGCCAGCGGCAGCGGCTCGGGCAGCGGTTCGGTCCCGGCGAGCTGGGCCGGGCTCAGGGTGCCGGGCAGCTCGATGAGGGCCAGCGGGTTGCCCGCGGCGGCTGCGAGCAGCGAATCACGGACGGCAGGAGGCAGCGCGGCGCCGCATAGCTCGGTCAGGAGCACGCTGGCCTCGCCGGGATCCAGGCCGCCGAGGATCCGCTCGGGCAGTCCAGCTTGGGCGAGGTCGGAGTCCGTTCGGCGATGAGAGTCGGCGCGGCCGGGATCGGGCCGGGCAGCGGCTAGCACGACGACGGGTTCTTCCCGCAGCCGACGGATGACGAAGGCCAGGACGCCGACCGACGGTCCGTCCATCCACTGCACGTCGTCGACCAGGCAGAGCACCGGCCGTCCGGCGTCCGACAGCAGGGTGAGCACGGCCAGCGAGACCAGGAACGGGTCCGGGGCATCCGGGCCGGACCGCAGGCCGAGCGCGATCCGCAGGGCCGCCGCCTGCGGCTCGGGCAGGCCGCCCGCGCGGGGCAGCAGCGGGCCGAGCAGCTGGTGGATCGCGGCGTAAGCCAGGTCCGACTCGGCCACTGCTCCGGCGGCCTGCAGCACGCACAGGTCCGCCGCCTGCTCACCCGCGTACCTCAGCAGGGCGGACTTGCCGATTCCCGGCTCACCACGGAGCAGCAGGCCGCCGCCGTGGCCGGTGCGCGCGCGGGAGAGCAGCCGGTCGATCGCGGACGTCTCTGCGGTCCGTGACCAGAGCATGCTCCTGAATCTAGCCCAGGTGGGCGATTTACCCGATGCGACGCCGGCTGGCGCCCGGCTAGCTTCGGCCGGAGGGGGCACGTCAACGGGAGGCGCTTATGACCACGACACAGCCAGTCACGCCCACGGCGCGGGCGGCGGGACAGCGCGCGCTACGCGGCAACTGCATGGGGGCGGCGGTGCTGCTGGTGATCCAGTTCGGGCTGGGGACCGCGATAAACCTGTACGTCACGCTGCCGACGGGTAAGTCGTTCTGGTCGAAGGTGTTCAGCGATGGCGCGGTGGCCGTGCACGCCATCGTGGCGCTGCTGCTGATCGGGGCGTCGGTCAGCGCGCTGGTCCGGTCCATCCGCGCCCGGGACCG
This sequence comes from Streptosporangiaceae bacterium, assembly GCA_049676235.1. Taxonomy (GTDB): domain Bacteria; phylum Actinomycetota; class Actinomycetes; order Streptosporangiales; family Streptosporangiaceae; genus Palsa-504. Next base: position 3,292 of record JBAUAY010000352.1, on the reverse strand, counting down.
GCTACTGGTGGCGCTGACCTCGGCCGGTCTGGCCGCCATAATCGTCGCGGCGGCAAGCGGCGTGGCGTTCGTACGTAATGGGAGCAACGGAGCGTCGTTGTCCATGGCGCTGGCCGCCGCGGTGGCATTGTTCTGCTACCTGGCCGCGATCTTCGCCTTCGGCGGCGGGTCGGACCGGGCCGGCGGATAATCGGATCATGGACAACGGGGACAAGCTGACGGTGCCTCAGACGGCCGAACGGATGGCGGGTGCCGCCTCGGCGTTCCTGGCGGCGCTGACCGGGGGGCAGCGGGAGCGGGCGTGTTTCGCCTTCTCTTCCGGCTCTGGCTCCGGCTCCGGCGACGAGCGGCGGGACTGGTCGTTCCTGCCTGTACCGGACCGGAACGGCTTGCCGATCGGCGCGCTCGACGACGGGCAGCGCCGGCTCGCGCACGAGCTGATAGCGACCGGCACGAGCCTGCCGGGGTACGCGAAGGTCGTGTCGGTGATGGCCATGGAGCACGTGCTCCGGACGCTGGCGCCGGACCTGGCCGACCTATTCGATCCCGAACGGTACTGCTTCAAGGTATTTGGCTCGCCGGGCGAGCGGGCCTGGGGATGGCAGTTCGCCGGGCACCACGTGTCGCTCAACTTCACGGTGGTCGACGGCCGGCACATCTCCCCCACGCCCTGCATGCTGGGGGCCGAGCCTGCTTCGGTCGGGATGCTCGCGCCGCTGGCCGACGACGAGGAACTCGGCTACCGGCTGGTCAACTCGCTCGACGCCGCCCAGCGGCGGGCCGCCATCATCCACCACCGACCGCCGCCCGACCTGGCTGCCCGGATGGTGCCCCGAATCGGCGAGACCGAACGGCCCGACCCGGTGTTCGCACCCGAGCCGGACTACGTGATCGGCGAGGACGAGCGCGACATCCTCAGCTACGTCCGTTCCAGCCCCAAGGGCGTCGCGGCTTCCGGCCTGGACCAGCGGCAGCTTGATTCGCTCGCGGCCCTGGTCGGAGCGTTCGCGCGGCGACTGCCCGACGAGGTGGCCGGGGCCCAGCTGCACGACCTGGAACGCGCCGGCTTCGACAACCTCACCTTCGCCTGGGCGGGCGGCACGTCACCCGGGGAGCGACACTATTACCGCGTCCAGGGACCCACGCTGCTCATCGAACACGACAACACCCAGGCCAATGGCAACCACATCCATTCGGCGTGGCGGAACCCAGTGGACGATTTCGGCGACGACGTGCTGGCGGCGCACTACCGGCTGCATCATTCCTAGCCGCCAGATTCTGTCCTCTATGCCAGGGCGGCTAGGCGCTCGGCGTCGGCAGCGGCTTCGCGCTTGGCGTCGGCAGCGGCTTCGTGCTCGGCCTCGGCCGCGGCGGCAAGCCGTTCGCCTGCGCGCTTGGTCCGCCGGCCATAGATGATCATCCAGCCGGAGAGCACAGCGGCGACGGCGTAGGGCATCACCTTGGAGACGGTCAGCGCGGTCGCCGTCGAGGTCGTCTCGACGATGACGACCCGAGCCGCCGCTTCGGCCAGGTACACCACTCCCCAGACCACGGTGAAGAGCCGGAAGGCATGGCGGAATCCGTCATAGCGCCACAGACTCTCGAAGTCCCGGCCCCGCGGAGTATCGGCGCCCATGAACTCAAGGGCGAAACGGAAGATTAGCGGCCGACGCGACCATAGCGACCCCAGGCACAGCAGCCCGAACACCGCGGTAGGCACCGACCCCTCGACCAGCACGAGGCGGGCATTGCCGGTGACCAGCCCCAGGACCGTACCGACGGCGATCCCGGCCAGCACGAGGACTCCGATGGTGTCCACGCGCCGGTTACGAGCCAGGCCGGCAACTATGCCGAGAGCCGGGAATGCGCCACTGAGGACGAGCGCCAACACCGAACTCAGGCCAGCCGAACGCAGCAAGGAGTACGCCACCAGGGGGCCGGCGATGTCAAACACCACGATTTTCACCGCCGACTGGAGCCGGCTACGGTCGCGGATCGGGGCCATTTGCTGATCGCTTGTCATCATGTCCCCGACGCTAGGCGGGCCGCGGCGCCTGTCCCAGTGCGACAGATCCTGATCTCGGCATGACGGATGTCACGGCTCTGTCTCATCGGCTTGGGCATTCGGCTTGGGCCATTTCGGCTTGGGCCATTTCGGCTTGGGCCGGTAGGGTCCGGGACGAGGTGACCCTCGTGGCAGATTTCACCGCCCGGACGCTCCGCCGGCCGTCGGCACCAGTGCATGGAACCCTCTTTATCCCTGCTGAACCTGGCGCGGCTGTCCTGCTGATCGGCGGATCGGGTGGCAGCGAGCCCTCCTATGTGGGCGAAGCATTCGCTCGCGAGGGAGTCGCCGCCCTGTCGGTCGCGTACTTCGCGCGGCCCAGGCTGCCGGAACAGCTTCGCGCCATCGCCCTCGAGTACTTCTTGTCCGCTCTGGAGATTTTGCACGACGAACTGCCCAATGTCCCGCTCGCGGTGCTCGGCATGTCCCGCGGTAGCGAAGCGGCGATGCTGACCGCGATCCATTCAGCCGTCCCCGTGCGCGGGGTGGTGGCGACGGTTCCCGGGAACGTCGTGGCGGGAAGCTGGCCATCTGGCGGACCAGCGTGGCTCCTCGACGGCCGGCCGCTGCCGTACGTGGACCACTCCGGCCCGGATTGTGAGGACGCAGACGCCCTCATTCCCGTCGAGTTGGTTCCCGGGCCGATGCTCCTGGTGGCCGCGGGCATGGACCGCGTGTGGCCTTCGGCCGGGATGGCCAGGGCCTTGTCGAGGCGCCTGAATGAGCACGGCGACTCACACGGCCACACGATCCTGGAGTACCCCAAGGCCGGCCACTCCCTCGGATATCTGCTTCCGTCGCTGCCGCCCGGTCTCTTGCCCCGGGAGATCACCGACGAAGCCGCGGACCAGGCGGCGCGCGCCGACGCGTGGCCCAAAGCCGTCGGGTTCATCCGGAAACTGGGGTCCCTGGAGTAACGAGCAGCACCGGATAACGCCGCACCTCCTGGAGCGGGCCGTGGGCGGGCGTTCATCCGGTGCTGCCTGGCGGGGGATCTGGGCGGGCCGCCGTATGCTGGCTTTACCTGGGCCGCCGGATCGGCGGACCTGCGTGATGTTCTTTACTTCCCGGTCCGGCCGGGGTATTACCCGGCTCGGGCAGGTGGGCTGTGGCTGTGCAGGACCTTGGTTTTGTCCGGGTTCCAGGCGGTGGTGGTGCCGTCGGGGTTCAGGACCAGTGTCCAGCCCCACCGGTGGATCACTACCTGGTGGTGAAACCAGCAGAGTA
>JBAUAY010000351.1:0-5364 GCA_049676235.1 Streptosporangiaceae bacterium | reverse complement strand
CGAGACGATGGCCCGCGACTCCGGCGCTGGGGCGTACTCGAACTTTCCCATGTCAATCCAGGGTGGAATAAGGCAGGGCATCCGCTGCCCTGCGGCAGGTCTTCGGCAACGTTTCTGACCTGCGTTTTCTCATCTCAGCACTTCTCATCGTATCCGGCGTCTTCTCGCAGCGATGTGCTCATTGTGCCTCCGCTGCGCCCAGGCCTGCACTAGCGAGTCGCTGACCTACGCGCCAGCTCATGTGGTTACCAGCAATCCTGTCCGATAGCAACCTGGAGCTATAGCGTTGATGCCGCAGCCGACCTCAGTTGGTGTCGTCCAGACCCGCGAGCCGATTGCGGCTGCCGCTAAAAGTGATCGCGCCTGCGCGGGGGGATGCGGGAGTATGCCCCCATGGACTTGTCGGATGCCACCGCCGCCTGGCGGCGCGACGGATTCGTCGTGCTGCCGGGCTACCTCCACGGTCCCGAGCTGGAAGCGGCTCAGCATGATCTTGCGGCCGTCTACCCCAGCGCCGAGGAGTACCACGCTGCCCCCGGCGAGGGACGTAACCGGGTCTACACCGGCGATGAGTTCGGCGGGATCATCGCCTTCCCCTTCCCGGCAGTCGCCCTATGCCGGGTCGTCGTTCACGACAAGCTCGTCGCCCTCGCCGAGGCTTTCTTCGGCACTGAAGACATCCGGATCTACGCTGCGGAGCTGTGGGCTAAGTACACCGGCGCGGCGAGTTACGAGCAGGAGCATCACCGGGACTATCTCAACCACACACCCCTGGTTCCCTCGACGGTCGACCTGCGCTGGCGCGGGCTAGAGATGTTCATCTGGCTGAGTGACGTACCGGAAGACCACGGGCCGACCCACGTTGTGCCGCTGCCCGTCACGGCCGGGGTGCCTGCCCTGCCGCACGGCTACCTCCGCTCCGAGCGGCCGGACTTCTACGAGCGTGAGCAGTCCGGAGCAGGCCCGGCTGGCACCGTCGTGGCGTACAGCACCGACACCTTCCACCGGGGCACCGCGATGACCGCCCCGCGTTCGGGCCGGTATAGCGCCCACGTCAGTTACCGGCACGCCGACAACTTCTGGACCGGCCGCCACGCATGGGGGGATCATTCATTCCACCCCGACTGGAAGCCCTTCGTTGAGCAGGCCACCATGCGGCAGCTCCTGCTTTTCGGCTTCCCACCGCCCGGCCACCCCTACTGGACCCTGGAAACCCTCACGGAGCTGCGAGTCCGGTACCCGGGCCTCGACATAAGCCAGTGGAGGACGGAACACCGACAGCATGCTGCCGGCAGCGGCGGCGCGATATGACTGCCGACCGCTCCGGACCTCCCCGAACCTGAGTCTGCCCTACGTGGCCAGTCCGCCCATTCGGCGGTCGCACTTGACGATCACCTATCAAAGTGATATCACTTTGATAGGTGATCGTCGTGGACGGACACCGAAGGCCACAGGAGACATCTCATGTACGCACAGAATGACAACACCGCTCCCCGCGGTCCTCGTGGCACCACCATGAGGACCCTCCTGCATCAGATGCGTCCCTGGCCACCCGCGTGGCGCAGGCCAGTGGAGGAACGGCCGCCCTACGCCGTGTGGGTCATCGGGGGCCTGGTCGTCTGGGCATTCATCCTGGCTGGCTTCATGGTATGGGACCTACACAGCACATCCCGTACCGCCATCTGGGCCATCTTCGCAGGCTGGTGCATCGGTGTGCTCGGTGCATCCATTGCCCGGAAGATCTACAGGTAAGGCACCTCGGCGACGGAACTTGCTCATCCGGCCAAAATCCGGCCGGATGAGGGGAACGGCGCCGCGGGTGCTGGGAGGTCAACGCTATGACCTGGGAGAACAGTGGCGCGCTTGGAGGGACTCGAACCCCCAACCTTCAGATCCGTAGTGATCTAAACGCGCGCCCGCTACCCGCCCATTCCACTGCTGACCTGCCAAAACGGTACTCGCTGGTGTGCAGTGGGCGGCGGCGTTGAGCGTCCTCGTGCGGCCAAGAGCGGCCAGGCCGTATGGAGGCAAACTGCCGGCACATTCCTGTTCGCGGTGGAACGGTTCAGTCCAGGGTGAAGTAGTCGGGACCGGAATAGCGGCCGGTGGCCATCTTGGTCCGCTGCATGAGCAGGTCGTTCAGCAGGCTGGAGGCACCGAGGCGGAACCAGCGGGGATCCAGCCAGTCCTCCCCCGCCGTCTCGTTCACCAGGACCAGGTAGCGCAGGGCGTCCTTGGCGGTGCGGATGCCGCCGGCCGGCTTCACGCCGACCTGCCGCCCGTGCGCTTCGCGGAAATCGCGCACGGCCTCCAGCATGACCAGCGTCACCGGGAGCGTGGCGGCCGGGGTGACCTTGCCGGTTGAGGTCTTGATGAAGTCGGCGCCCGCCAGCATGGCCAGCCACGACGCGCGCCGCACGTTGTCCAGTGTGACCAGCTCGCCGGTCTCCAGGATCACCTTGAGATGCGCTCCGTTACAAGCCGCCCGGACGGCGGTGATCTCATCGAAGACCTGCTGGTAGCGCCCGGCGAGGAAGGCGCCGCGGTCGATCACCATGTCCACCTCGTCGGCGCCGGCCGCGACCGCGTACTTCACGTCGGCCAGCTTGACGTCCAGGCTGGTCCGGCCGCTGGGGAAGGCGGTGGCGACGCTGGCAACGTGCACGCCGCTGCCCTTCAGTTCGGCCGCCGCGACGTGGGCAAGGTCCGGGTACACGCAGACGGCGGCGACCATCGGCGCGGTCGGGTCGGCGGGGTCGGGGCGCTTGGCCTTGGCGCACAGCGCGCTGACCTTGCCCGGCGTGTCCTGGCCCTCCAAAGTGGTCAGGTCGATCATCGAGATCGCAGCGTCGAGTGCCCACTGCTTGGCCGTGGTCTTGATGGACCTGCTGGCCAGCATGGCCGCGCGCGCCTCCGCGCCTACTCGGTCCACTCCGGGCAGCCCGTGCAGGAACCCTCGCAGCGAAGCCTCCGACCAGGCGGCGCTCTGCGTGTCCGCTGGCGCGCTCATTGGCGACTCCCTTCCTTAGGGTCATTCTTACCTGCTCCGTGGAATGGGAATCGCGGAGCTTTGACCCTCAGCCCCGCGGAATCATCTCAGCGCCGCCTCGATGACGCGGCCGAGGGCGATGAGTTGCTCCTCGCTGCCGGGCGGCCCGATGAGCTGGAGGGAAGCGGGCAGCCCGGCCGCGCTGGGGACGGGTAGGGCCAGGGCCGGCAGGCCGGCCAGGTTGGCCGGCATGGTCAGCACGGTGAGCGATATGCGCCGCTCGCTAAGCAGCGGCGGCGGGCCCACCAGCGTCGGCAGGGCCAGGAACGGATGGCGGTCCAGCGTGGCCGCGAACCAGTCCTGCACCTGGCCCCTGGTGCGGCTCGCGGCGTCACGCTGATCAGCGGTGATCGCGGCCGCCTCGGTCAGGTTGCGCCGCATCTGCGGGCTGAGCCGGTCAAGCTGCGGGATCAGGTGCGCGTTCGCCCGGTAGGCCTCGAAGTCGATGAGCACGTCGGTGGCGGCGACCGTCGCCTGGAAGTCGAACCCGGTGACGTCCGTGACCCGCAGGCCAGCCGCAGCCAGCGCAGCGTCCACCGCGGCATCGACGGCCGGGGCGACGACGGGCCGCATCCGGCCTACGGCGAGTTCGCATGAGCCGGCCGCGAAACCGGGCTCGATGAGGCGCATCCCGAGTTCCACCGCAGCCACGTCCGCGCCGAGCGGGCCCACCGTGTCCAGGGACGGGGCCAGCGGGTATACGCCGTCGACCGACACCCGGCCCCAGGTGGTCTTCAGGCCGGCGATCCCGCAGCAGGCCGCGGGGATCCGCACCGAGCCCCCGGTGTCGGTGCCGAGAGCCACCTCTGCTTCCCCAGCCGCGACGGCGACCGCCGAGCCGCTCGATGACCCACCAGGAATCCGCCGAGGATCAGCCAGGTTCACGGGCGTGCCCGACCACGGATTAATCCCGCTCGCCGACCAGCACAGCTCGGCCAGGTTGGTCTTGCCGACGATCCGCGCTCCGGCCCGCCGGGCCGCCGCCACCACGGCCGCATCCCTGGCCGCCGGGCTCGTCTGTTCCGCGATCAGCTGGCAGCCCACCGTGGTGGGCAGGCCTTCGACATCGATGCAGTCCTTGACCGCGAGCCGCGGGCCGTCGCCTGGCGCGTCTAGCCGCACTATCCAGGTAGCGTCGTCCATGGGGTGATTGTCGCGCACCGGGGGTGCCTCAGGGTCGTCCCCCCAGACTGGCACAGCCAAGAAGTCACGGAAGTTTCGCCTGGAAGTCACGGCGGCTGTGATGCCTCGATCGGTTGATATCGCACCTTGTGAGCATGAGGGTCGCGATTATCACCGAGTCCTTCCCGCCCGACGTCAACGGCGTCGCGCACTGCGTCCTACGGGTCGCCGAACTCCTGACCAGCTACGGCCACCACCCCCTCGTCATCGCATCTCGGCCGCCCGGCGAGCGGGGTGCGCGCGAAGAGGACAAGAAAGGACAAGACGGCAGGAGAGAGGGAACCTCGTTCCCGTTCCCGGTCGTGCATGTTCCCGCGGTGCCGCTGCCCGGCTACCCAAGCTTCCGGCTCGGCCTGCCCAGCCGCCAGGTCCGGGCCGCTCTCATTACGCACCGGACCGAGGTGGTGCACCTGGCCAGCCCGGTCTTCCTGGGTGCGCACGGCGGCACCGTGGCCCGACGACTCGGCCTGCCCACGGTCGCGGTGTACCAGACCGACCTGCCGTCCTACGCCCGGGCGTACCGGCTCGGCCGGGCCGGCGAGGCGTTCGCCTGGCGGTGGCTGCGCGGCATCCACAACGGCGCCGCGCGCACGCTGGCTCCGTCCACGGTCACGGCGACCTGCCTGCTCGGCCAGGGCATCGGCAACGTCTGGCTGTGGGCCCGCGGCGTGGACACGCGGCGCTTCCACCCGGCCAAGCGCAGCCAGGAGCTGCGCGTCAGGCTGCTGGAGGACCCAGCGCGGCCAGGCGGGGAGCTGATCGTGGGCTACGTCGGCCGCCTGGCTACCGTGAAGCGCGTCGAGCTGCTGTCCGGGATCACCGCGCTGGCCGGGGTCCGGCTGGTCATCGTGGGGGCCGGGCCGGCCGAGGCCATGCTGCGCCAGCACATGCCGGACGCCATCTTCCTCGGCGAGCGCCGGGGCGAGGAGCTGGCGGCTATCTACGCCAGCCTGGACGTATTCGTGCACAGCGGGCCGTATGAGACGTTCGGGCAGACGCTGCAGGAGGCGGCCGCGAGCGCGCTGCCGGTGGTCGCGCCGGCCGCCGGAGGGCCGCTCGACCTGGTAGCGGACGGGGTGACCGGATATCTGGTGCCGCCGTCGGATCCGGACGCGTTCACCGCCGCGGTGGCC
>JBAUAY010000350.1:0-2898 GCA_049676235.1 Streptosporangiaceae bacterium | reverse complement strand
GCCTGATCGCCGGTGACCTGGCATCCCGGCCACGGGGGCGGCGGCGCAAGAACGGCCGCATGTCGCGGCGCCGGCGGGCGGCGGTGCTGCTGACCGTGATGGTGCTGGTGGCCGGCGCCGGCGGGCTCGCGTTCACTGTTTCCCGGCGGGGCGCAGCGTCGGAGCGGCTAACGGGTGGCGGCGTCCAGATCAGCCAGCTCACCGCGGAGGCGGCGGCGAGAACGCAGGCGATCTCCTGGGTACTGCGCCAGGTCAGCCCCGCCGCGGTGGTGTCCTGTGATGCGCAAGTATGCGAGGATCTGGCCAACAGCGGCTTCCCGTCCTCGGACCTGCTGCCGCTCGGGCCTGCGTCGAACGATCCCCTCGGCTCGGACCTGGTGGTGGCCACGGCCACCATCCGGGACCAGTTCGGCAGCCGCCTGGCCCTCTACGCTCCGGCCGTCATCGCGAGCTTCGGCGCCGCAACCGCCAGGATCGACATCCGGTGGGTCTATCCCGGCGGCGCCGGGGCGTACCGCGCCGCCCTGCCCGCGGCGCTGCGGGTCCGGAAGGCCGCCAGTGCGCAGCTGCTGGCCAACGGCAACATCGGGCTCTCGCCCGCCGCACGGGCGCAGCTCCTCAGCGGCCAAGTGGACCCGCGGCTGCCGCTGCTCCTGGTCATCATGGCCCATAGCCATCCGCTGCGCATCGTGGACTTCGCCAGCCAGTCCCCTGGCGGCGGACCCGCCAGCCTGCTGCGGTGGGCGGACGTGGCGACAGCCGTCCCGGCGGCGCACCTCACGCGCGCGGCGTATCTCGGCTGGATGCGGTCGTTCCTCGGCACCCAGCGCGCCGAGTACCGGCCCGTCTGGGTCCAGCAGGTCACGCTGCGTACCGGCCAGGCCGTGCTGAGGATCGGGTACGGCGCGCCGAGCCCGCTCAGCTAGCCGGCGGCCCGGGCCGGTACTGACTTGATGGCCGGGCAGCGACAGCGGATCCGCGGCGACGCGGCTGGCCGGCCGCGGTCCGGCCGGTACCCAGCGGCCCGACGACAAGACGGCCCGTAGCGCCGGCCTGGTCCCCCCAGGCGGCGTCGTGGCAAAAATCCGGCGCAGCCGGCAGATGCCTGTCCGGCTGCGCGGCCGGGGCGCCCTTGCGCTCCCCTCCTCGCCTGCGCGAGGACGCCACCGGCCCGCAGCACGCCGGGCTGGGCGCACCGGTTCGGGTCACCGGTGCTGCCCGTCAAGACTTCAGACCTGGGTCACCGCCCTGACTCCGGTGGATCCAGGAACTGACAGGTCTTGGTACGTATAGGAAGAAATAAGAAGCAATCTGCTGACTTAGGCACTCTAGGGGAGTACAGGCAGGAAGTAAAGAGCATGAATAAGATGAGCTGAGAAGAGAGATGCAGATCCGTGCCGTCAGCCGCCCGCAGGAGCGCTAGACTCTTCTATCTTCTTCGGGTAAGGATGATCACGTAACCGGTGGCGGGACTGGCGGCGGCTCGCGGGAAGGACGGTCATATGGCTGGTGAGGACTGGCAGCGGCTCGCCGATTACATCGTCGCGCGCCGGGTCGAGCTCGGCATGCGGGACCGGCGGGCCTTTGCCGAGTCGACCGGGGTAACCGAGCGAACGCTGGGAAAGCTCGAGAACGGCCAGCGCGTTTCCCCCAGCACCCTCGGCATGGCCGAGAACCGGCTCGGCTGGGCCCCGGGTTCGTGCCGACGGATACTGGCAGGCGGGGAACCTAACACGGCGTCACCAGACCCCGGGCATGCCGAGTATGAAGACCCGACACTGTGGCACATCGCGAGCACCCCGGGGCTGCCCCCCGACGTGGTACGCGGCCTCGTCGCCCTCGCCCGGAACTGGCGGCAAGGCGGCGACGGCACAGACGAGCAGGCCCGGCGGCGCGCCTGACCGCCGGCCGCCCGGCCGGTTGCCTTGCCCCAGGCAGCCGGGAGCGCGACTGTTTCCCGGTACACACAACACCCTGGGGCTTGAGTGATCCACCCAGCTGATTCTGGCCGCCGTAAACTGCACCAGAACTGAACGGATCGACGAGAACGTAACCAGCACCGGCCCTAGTCGGGCTTGTCAGGCGCTTCGGTGCTCTCTTCCGGGACGCCGGGGACGACGAGTTCGCTGGGCTCGAAGCCGCCTTCGCCGGCCACGGCGGCCATTTCGTAACCCAGTGGCTCGCGCCCGGCAGGGGCCGGCGTGCGCCGGCCCGTCAGCGCCGAGGCGATGGCCGCGATCACGTTGGCTGCGATGGCGAACCCGAAGGCCACGCCGAGACCGCTGTGGAACGGTGCCGTGATCAGGTGCGGGAAAAACTCCCGCCCGGCCAGGTAGGCCGCGTGTGCCGAGGGCAGATGATGCAGCAGCGGGCCGAGCAGTTGCTGCATCGGGTTGTAGCCGAGGAAGGAGGCGAACAACACGCCGATCGGGGGGAGGTGCGAGATCGGCGCGGCCGTGGCGGCCGGGACGCCCTGCGCGGTCAGCCCGCTGTACAAGGCCGCCGGGAGTTTGCTTGACAGGCCGACCACCATCAGGGTGAAGAAGATGCCGATCGACAGCACGAACGCGGAGTTCTGGAAGGTGGCGATCATGCCGCCAGCCGCCCCGCGCCTGTCGGGCGGGACCGAGTTCATCATTTCCGCCCAGTTCGGTGAGAAGAACAGGCCGGAGCCGAAGCCGTTGAGGGCGATGACGGCCGCGAACTCCCAGTAGGGGAAGTCCACCGGGACGAATATCAGCAGCAGGAAGCTCGCTCCGGTCAGCAGCGCACCGCCTACTGTGAACGGCCTGGGGCCGAACTTGTCGGACAGTATCCCGGACAGCGGCGCGGCCAGCAGGAAGCCGGTCGTCAAGGGCACCAGGTAGATGCCGGCCCACAGCGGAGTCTGGCTGAAGC
>JBAUAY010000349.1:0-9208 GCA_049676235.1 Streptosporangiaceae bacterium | reverse complement strand
AACCGATGACCTTTGTCCGATATCGAAGGATTGCTGTCAGACTAGGCTGATGGCGCAGGTATTGTGCCCGGTCATGATCGGCAGGGACGCTGAGCTGGAGGCGGTCGACGCGGCGCTGACGGCCGCTGTTGCCGGGCACGGCGGGTGCGTAGTTATCACCGGGGAGCCGGGGATCGGCAAGTCGCGGCTGGCCCTGGAGGCGGCCAGCCGGGCGGCCGGCCGTGGCATCCGGGTCGTTACCAGCCGGGCGGTGCCGCAGTCAGCGACCGCTGCTTACCGGCCGCTAACGGACGCGCTTGTGCAGCTCCTGCGAGACCGGGCCGTTCCCGATGACGCCACGATGGAGCCCTGGCTGCCCGCACTGAGCGCGCTGCTGCCGGGGATGGCTGGCCGCGCTCCGGCGAGTGGAGAGGTCTCGCCTGGTATCCGCGGTGAGGCGCTGATCCAACTTCTCCGGCGCCTCGCGCCGCAGGGCCTGGTCATCGTGCTAGAGGACATGCACTGGGCAGACCCGGACACCGTGGCCCTGATGGAGTACCTCGGCGAGCACCTTGATGGCGAGGCGTTGCTGTGCATACTTACCCTGCGCGCCAACCGGCCGTCGGCCGCACTGGAAGTGGCCCGCCGGCAACGGGGCCAACCCGGCGTACTTCACCTCAGTCTTGACCGGCTCAGCGATGAGGACATGGCGCGCATGGTCCATGCGTGCATCCCGGGAGCAGAGGCGGAACTCCTGCGCCGGGTGCAGGCCTCCGCCGAAGGAGTACCGCTGCTGGTGGAAGATCTGCTGGCATCGCCCGGGCTGCCGGAGTCGTTCACCGAGACGGTCCGCGAGCGCCTGGCCGGGTTCAGCGAACCTCAGCGACCAGTGATCGAGGCCGCTGCCATCCTCGGTCGCCACTTCGACTGGGAACTGCTCCCGGCTGTTAGCGGCCAGACTGCGGCCCTGGTGGCGGAGACGCTCGGGCTTGCTGTCCAGCAACTGCTGGTGAGCGCCGACGGCACGGCCTTCCGCTTTCGGCACGCGCTGACCCGCGAGGCGGTGCTCGATACCATGCTCCCACCCCGCCAGCGGGCCCTGGCCTCGGCGGCGCTCGCCGTTCTGGACGCCGCACACCCGCGCCTGGAAGGCGACCTTCGCGAGCTGGCCGTCGAGCTGGCGAACCGTGCCGGGGACCGCCGCCGGGCCGGAACGCTGCTGAGCGAGTCCGGCGGCCAGGCGCTGGCCTGGGGGGCGCTGGCCACCGCGATCGGTACCCTACGGCGTGCCGCTGACCTTCTCGAAGGCACTCCCGAGCGGGAACAGGCGGAACTTCTGCTGGTCGAAGCGCTGGCCCTGGCCGGGCGGGTTGAGGAGGCAGCGGCGGCCGGCGGCCACCTCATCACCCGGCTCGGGACCGAGGCGGCGGAACTCCGGACGGAGGTCCACCTTCGCCTCAGCCAGGCGGCGGTGGGCGCCTCGCGGTGGGAGATGGCCCGTCACCACCTCGGCGCCGCCCGGCGCCTGGCCGGAACTGCCCCACCGGCTGGCGTGCGCGCCCGAATGGGCGTCATCGATGCCGAAGTGGCCTTCGCCGCCGATGACCTCGATGCCGCCCGGCTTTTCGCCGAGGACGTCCTCGCCGCCGAGGGCAGTGCTCCGGATGTCCGCTGTCACGCGCTGGAGCTCATCGGCCGGAGCCACCGGCTGCGTGATCTCAGCGCCGCCCGTGCGGCGTTCGAGAGCGCGCTGGTCACCGCGGAGACCGCCGACCTGCCGTTGTGGCGGCTGCGCGCCCTGCACGAGCTGGGCACCATCGACCTACTTGATCATGCCGGAGTGGAGCGGTTGTCCGAGGCGCGGCGCGCTGCCGAGCAGATGGGTGCGCTGAGTACCACGGCGATTCTGGATCTCCAGCTGGCCGCGGGCTTCACCTGCCGCTGGGAACTGGACACGTGTGATGCCCACGCGCAGGCCGCCGTCGGCCTCGCCGAGCGGCTCGGCCTGGACCAGGTCCGGGCCAAGGCGCTGGCGGTACTTACCGGCAGCGCCAGCATGCGCGCGGACGCCGGGCAGACAGAGCGCTACGCCGCCCGCGCCATAGCGGCCGCTCCGGACGACCAGATGGTCGAGGGCATCTGCTGGGCCAGCCGGGGAGCAGTGGTTCTGCTCGGTGGCGATGCCGAGGCAGCCATGGAACCCTACGCCCGGGGGATGGCGATCCTGGCCCGCCTCCCGCATGCCGAACCCGCGGGGCTTCGGGCGCTATGGCCGCTGCTCCTGGCCTCACTTGGTGATCACCGGGCGGCACGGGCAATCGAGGAGGCCCGCCGGCTGGGCGTCGGCGCCATCCGCCACAACCGGAGCCTTATCGGCTATGCCGAGGCGGTTCTGGCCGGGCGGGCCGGGCAGCGGCAGCGGGCCAACGAACTGGCGGCGAGCTGCGACGTTGGCTTCACGAACTCCGAGGCCTGGGGTGAGCTGGCGAGGTTCTGCGCCGCCCCCGCTGCTCTCGCCGACGGGTGGGGCGACCCGCTTCGCTGGCTGGCCGAGGCCGAGGCCGGATTTGATCGCCGGGACCTGCCCAGCCTGGCCGAGCGCTGCCGCGAACTGCTCAAGGAGTTGCAGCCCAACCCCTGGGTGGCGGCGGGAATCACCGCCAGGGAGGCGGACGTGCTGCGCCTCGTCGCCGACGGGCTGGCCAACAAGCAGATCGCAGCGCGACTGCATCTGTCGCCACGGACCGTCGAGAAGCACGTCGAGAGCCTGCTGCGCAAGACCGGCGCTCGCTCCCGAACCGGCCTGGTAGCGGCCGCATCACAGGCCGCAGCCCGCGACCCTCAGCGGGCGTTACCACCCTCGGCCACTACGTAGTCCCGACTGACATCTACGTGTTATTCCCGATGTCACGGCAAGCGGTCGGCCTGCATGCTGGCCTGCAAGCTAGGCCAGCGGAAGGCAACACCGGATGCTCGAAGCTACGAAACTCATGGTGGCAGTCAAGAACATCGAGACGCCCGATGAGCGGCACGCGTTCGAACACGCCTCGCTCAACGTGGTCAACCTGCCCGGCGTCACGATCGCCCGCACTGTGTATCAGCCCGGTTGGAAGTGGTCGACCGACGTCAAGCCGGTCGTCGGCACGGAAGCCTGCCAGGCGGCCCACACCGGCTACATCATCTCCGGCCGGCTCCACGCCCGCATGGACGATGGCCGCGAATACGACTTCGGCCCGGGTGACGCGCACGTGGTGTCGGCCGGTCACGACGCCTGGGTAGAGGGGGACGAGCCGTGCGTCACGCTTGACCTCGCTTTCACCGGACGTGCACTAGCCGGGTACGTCGGCCGTTGCCCCTGCGGGATTGAGTTCCGGGTCGCTAACGACGACCAACTCGGCCAGCTTGTCGCCGCCATCCGCGAGCACGCGCGCAGCTCCCACGGGCACGAGCTCACCACCCAGCAGGTGCTCGCCGAGGTGATGGCATGATCGGCTCCGACCTGGATGGCGCCGACCCGGAAAGCCGGGTGGTCAGCAGCTTACGGCCACATAGGACGCTGCTTTCGAGAAAAGGCCACTGGAAGATCACGCAGTCCATGCAGTTGCCGGAGCGGTCAGAGGGGGCTGCTCCGGCATCTAGTGAGTACCGCCACCCGGATTCGGGCACGTTCCGCATCCGCTTGCGGTCGCCGAGCACGACGCGGCCCTGGCGGTCACGTTGATCTACCTGCCCGTACAGGGGCCGGGCAGGTAGACGTCGGCGTCGCTAGAGCCGTCCGTGTGCCTGCTCTTGGGCGGTCGGCACTGCTGGCGGTCACGGCTCCGCCCACCGATGGAGGTCAGTTCCGTGGCGGGAAGATGCCGGTCAGGGCGATGCAGAAGTTCACGGCGAGGTAGGGCTGGATATTGCCATGCGGCTGGCCGCCGCCCGTGCCGCCGAGCATGTCCGCGTTCAAGACGGTGTTGGTGTCGGGTTCAGCGGTGTAGATATGGTTGGCCGACCGGGCCAGCGCGCGGCCCCCGGGCTGGTCTGAGCCGGCTGCGCTGCTGCTGGCTTTCACCGGGTGGGTGTGCCCGGGCATCTGGGCCGCCGCGAGCGTCACGGTCTCGGCGCCGCCGGCCTGGCCTTCGGCGTAGGACGAGAGCCCCGGCCCCTGGCCCTGGCAGACCGGCACGCGTGACTGCATGTCAGGCAGGGCGAAGGTGGTCCTTCCGTCACCTCCGTAGGTCGTACCGAGCAAGCTGAACAATGCTTGGTTCTGGCTGATCGGCAGGAGCTGGCCGTTGCACAGGGCCCAGCCTTGCGGCGCGAAGCCGAAGCCGAACATCCTGATCTCGCCGACAAATGGCTCGGACATATCGTCTCCTCAAATAGGGGTTGTCAGGACAGCCGGCTGATGATGGCCTGGTCGTGGCGGGCCGCGGGCCCCGCCACCCTGACCGCGGGGGTGCCGCGCGACCCCGCCTATCCCAGCAAGGACGCGGTTCTACCCGCATGCGGGGCGTGGCGGCTCGGCGTTCAGCTGTCGGCCCAGAATGGCCAGGGGCAGGGGTCCTTCGGCCAGGACATCCTCGTGGAACTGCCGCGGGTCACGGGTCCCGCGTAGGTCGCGCAAGTACCAGTGGCCCAGGTGGTATGACAGGGCCTGGCCCGGATCATCGACCGCGTAGCGGAGCAGCTCCGTACCGATTTCAACGTCAGCAAGGAATCCGCTGGCGCGCAGGTATGCCGCAGCCCGCTCGCGCGGCCAGCCGAGTACGTTGAGCCCGGTGTCGACCACGAGCCGTGCCGCCTGAAAACGCTCCGACGACAACCGTCCGTACCGGTCTGCGGGATCGGCGTACAGGCCTATCTCGTCGCACAAGCCGGCGGCGTATTCCGCCCATCCCTCCAGGTATCCGCTGAGCGCGAACGTCCGGAGTTCCGTCATCTGGCGGCGGATCGGGTGCAGCGCGGTGTTCTCGGCCAGACGGCCCATCTGCATGTGGTGGCCCGGCAGTCCCTCGTGGTAGATCACGCTGGCTGCCTGCACCAGCGGCCGGCTCGGCAGGCTGGCGGCGTTGTAATGGTAGTAACCGGCACTGCCGGTGCCCGGCGGCTCGTAATACCCGTACGTCAGCCCGCTCAGCGAGGCATCCAGCGGGCGCAGCAGGAACGGCGCTGCCGGCACCCGGTCGAAATAGCGCGGCAGATGCGGCAGCAGCCGCTCAATGTGCCCCTGGAACAGCCGCTCCAGCTCGGCCGGCGAACTGGCGTACATACCCGGCTCGGCCGTCAGCCTCCGCCGGTACCCGGGCTCGTCGGTGACACCCAGCTCGTCGCGGATGCATGTGGTAATCCGCTCCACCTCGGCCAGGCCGATCGCGTGTACCTCGTCCGCGGCAAGATCCAGGCCGGTGTGCAGCCGGATCAGCCCGGCGTAGCACTCCGTGCCGCCTGGGTACTGGCCGACGCCTGTTCCCTCGCCTGTATCGCGCGCGTCCGCCGCCAGGTCATCTAGCAGCCGCCGGTAGGCCGCCGCCAGCCGCCCCTCCACCACGCGCGCAACGCCGTCCGCGAGTCGGCCCGCCTGACCAGGAGCCAGCCCGGCGACCCGCTCTGGTACTACGACCAGTGCTGCGGAGGCGGTGGCATGACCGCGTACCGTAGCCTCGGCCTCCGGCACCGCCCACGCCGGCAAGCGGATACCGCGCTGGCGTTGCCCGGCCATGGTCTCGCCGAGCTGTTCGACCAGCGCCACGTAATCATCGAGCAGCTTCAGGTACCGGTCGACGTCCGAGCCGTCGCGGAACTCGGCGACCGCAAAGATCTCCGACCGGTATGCATAGAGCGGGTACGCGTTATAGGGCGTCACCGGGAACCGGTACCAGAACCGCTGCGCCTCGGCGACCTCCTGCGCGAGGTGGTCACGAAGGAAGGCGGCCTCCACGCCGTCGAAGCCGGCAAGCCGCGCCAGCGCGGCCGCCGCGGCCGATACGTCATGCTCCATCGCAGCCGGACCGCCACGCGGCAACGCATCCACCTGCCCGCCACGGCAGCGCAGCGCAGCGACCGGATCCCGGTCCAGCACCCGCTCCCACACCTGATCGGCCAGCTCCCGGACCGCCGCATCACCCCGCACCCCAAGATGGTAGCCGGGAACACTCCGAACAGGCCGATATGCGCACTGGGGTGGTAGGCAGGCGCAGCGCCACAACAAGGAGCTCCTTAGGGTGCGAGGTGTGGACGTTTCTGTATCCGGGAACTGGGGGAAGCCCCAGACGGAGTGCGAGGGAAGGCAGTGATAGGTGTGGCTGAGATTTCTGGCTGGTATGACCCGGCGGTTTACCCCGAACTGCGCAGCGCTCCTCCCTGGGTCATGGAAGACATGATCGAAGCGCAGGTGATGCTGCCGGAGGCGCTGAGCGACTCCCTGGACAGCTCAGCGCCGCAGCTTGTCGAGATGATGCACGCGGCCGCCGACGCCGGTGAGCCGATCGTGGTGTCGGCGGTGGGCACTTCGGGACATAGTGCGCGCGCGGTGGCGCTGATCCTCAACGACGCCGTGGGAGAGTCGGCGGTCGCGGCGGGCCCGGCCGAGGCACGCGAGTCTGCCGACGAGGCTCTGGCACCTCGCAGGAGGGGCCTGTGCCTAGCGATCTCCCACGGCGGGCTGTCCACCTCGACGGTGCGAGCGCTGGCTGCCGCGCGCGAGGCGGGCGCGATGACCGCCTTGGTCACGGCGGCCGACAACACACCCGCCCGGGACATCGCCGATGTCGTGCTGGTGACCCCGCTGCGTGACAAGTCGTACTGTCACACGGTCGGTTACACCTCGCCGATGCTGGCCGGGTTCTACCTCGCCTCGGCGTACCGCCAGGAAGAGTTCCCGGCAGCTGGCCTCGGCCGGTACCTGGGTGAGCTCCTGACGATGCGCACCCGTGCGCTGGAGATCGGCGGCGAGCTGGGAAAGGTTGAGCGGCTCATTAGCGCGGGAAGCCTCATCGACGTTCCCACGGCGCGGGAACTGGCCCTGAAAGTCGCGGAGGGGGCATGGGTCCCCACCACCATGCTCGGCGTGGAGGACACGCTGCACGGTCACCTGGTCGCGCACGACGCGAACAGCGCGCTGGTCGTCGTCGTCACCGGGGGCCCGAGCGCGGATCGCGCGGCAGAGGGAGCGCACGAACTGCTGATGGCAGCCCGCCAGATCGGGCTGCAGACAGCGGCGATCCTCAGCCCCGACCTGGAGGGCGCGATCCTGAGCGAGGACGTCACCGCCGGCAAGCTGGTGATCCCGCCTGCGGCGCTGCCCGAACTGGTGACCTCCCTGCTCGGCGGCGCCGTCGCCTTGCAGCTGCTGACCGTCGGTCTGGTCCACGCGCGAAAGACCAACCCCGACCTCCTGCGAAGAGAGCAGGCGCCTTATCGTGAGGCAGTCGCGGCGGGCAGGGCAAAGCAGCCACGGCGCTTAGCCGCCATCCGGGCTCTCGGAGGCGGTGGTGGCGGGATCGTAGTAGTGGGCGTACTGCCAGAGCCCGCGGGTGAGGAGCGCGTCGTCGGGTAGCGGGCCGAACCGGTCCGGCGAGAGCGCCGTCATGCCCGGTGGCGGGGCGCCGCTGGTGATCCAGGTGGCCAGGGCCTCGCCGATGGCCAGGGAGGAGGAGAACCCTGAGCCGTTGCACCCGCTGGCCACCCACAGGCCGGGCAGGTCCGGCACGGGGCCGGCGATGAACCGGCCGTCGGGGCTCATCGTGAACAGCCCGCCGCGGTGCTCGGCGACCGGGGCGGTGCTCGCGGCGGGGACCTCGGCTGTGATCTGGGCTGCCAGCTGCCGTAGCACGCCCAGGTCCAGCGGTACGTCATCGGTGGTGAACGAGGGTGCCTGGCGCCGCGGGTCGACCGGCAGCGGGTCCGGCTCGAACCCGCCGAACATGAGCCCGCCGCGGGCCGGGCGCAGGTAGACGGCGGCATCGGCCACCCGGGTGATCGGGTCGGCCGGGTCGACCTGTGCCGTGGGCGCGGTGATCAGCAGCTGATGGCGGACCACAGCGACCGGCACCCGTGCACCGGCCAGGCCGGCGACGTGGCGTACCCAGCCGCCTGCCGCGTCCACGACCACCGGCGCCGCGAGCGGCCGGCGGCTGGTCTCGACACCGGCCACCCGGCCGGCCGTGACCGATATCCCGGTGACCGGCTCGTTTTCGGTGACCACGGCCCCGTGCAGCCGGCAGGCCGCCAGGCAGGCCTGGATGAGGCTGGCCGGCTCGTCGATATAGATGTCCTCCGGGCACCACAGGCCGAAGTCGTCGCCGGTCGGCTGGTAGTAGCTGAGTCCGCCGGCGAGCTGCGCCCGGGTTGCCTCGCGGACGTCGGCGCCCCAGCGCCGTGACTGTTCCAGTTCCCGGCACAGGAACTGGCGATGCCGGGCGGTCCGGGCGATCAGGAAACTCCCCGGGCTGGCTACCGTCAAGGACGTCCCGGCCCAGTCGGCGAAGGTGATCGCCTTGTCGATGCTGCGCCGGGCCAGCCGGGTACGTAGCTCGTCCGCCTGGACCGACTTGAACAGGCCCGCCGCCCGGCCGGAGGCCTGCGACCCGGCTGTGTGGCGTTCCACCACCGCAACCGACCGGCCAGCCAGCGCGCAATGCAACGCGGTGCTCAGACCCAGCGCACCAGCCCCGATCACCACGACATCGGCGTCCACCAGGCCATTGTGCCGTATCCCACGGGCCAGTTGGCGAAGGCTGATCGGCACTTTGGTGCCCCGGTGCCTGCTGGATGATTCCACCTGGCATGTCCACTTTCGAGTGATGTCGGGGGCTGGCTGGCCCCCTAGCGTGCAGAGGACGCAAACGCACACCACTCATCGGGAGGAAAGGAATGGCCGCTCTCAGGCCCGACCAGGCCAAGACCGGCGCCGCCGGCGCCATAATCGGCACACCCGAGACGCAGGTGCGCCCCCGGCCAGGCATGCGCAAATGACCGCAGCCGCGGGCAGGACCGCGTACGCCGCCGGCCCGGCTGGATCACCCGGGTCCAGCGCCGTGATGGTGACGGGACTGCGCAAGAGCTACGGCACGGTGCAGGCCGTGCGCGGAACGAGCTTCGCCGTCGAGCACGGGGAGATCTTCGCGCTGCTCGGACCGAACGGCGCGGGCAAGACCACCACCCTGGAGATCCTTGAGGGGTTCCGCGCCCGCGACGCCGGACAGGTCGAAGTGCTCGGCCTTGATCCCGGCGACCGATC
>JBAUAY010000348.1:0-11631 GCA_049676235.1 Streptosporangiaceae bacterium | reverse complement strand
CAGCAGCTGATCGAGCCGCAGGTATCCGGAGTAGGTGACGGGTTCAGCCATGGTCCTCGCCGCATTTGGTCTCGATGATGTCGCGGGCCGCGCCGACGGCGGTCCAGACGTCGGTGAAGCGCGTGGTCAGCGGGGACAGGCCAAACCGGAACCGGTCCGGGGTGCGGTAGTCCGTGACGATGTTCGCGGCGGCCAGCTGCCCGACAATCTGCTCGGCCCGCGGATGGCAGTAGCTGACGTGGCCGCCACGGCGAGCGCCGTCCCTGGGCGTGGCCAGCGTACAGCCGAGCGGCTCGAGCCAGGCGCCGCCCAGGTCGATAAGGTAGCTGGTCAGCCGCAGGCTCTTGGCGCGCATTGGGTGCAGGCCCGCCTCGAGCAGCAGCAACGCGCCCTCTTCCACCGCGGCGGTGCCCAGGATGGACGGGGTGCCCGTCATAAACTTGGCGATACCGGGCGCCGGGTCGTACCTGGGCCCCATGGCGAACTGGTCGCGCTGGGAGAACCAGCCCCAGATCGGCTGCCGCAGCACCTCCCGCAGCCGGGCCGAGACGTAGAGGAACGCGGGGGCGCCGGGGCCCGCGTTGAGGTACTTGTAGGTGCAGCCCACCGCCAGGTCCACGTCGCAGCGGTCAAGCTCGACGGGCACCGCGCCCACCGAGTGGCACAGGTCCCACAGCATGAGCGCGCCGGCCTGGTGCGCGATCTCGGTGACCGCCTCCATGTCGGCGAGGGCGCCGCTGCGGTATGCCACGTGCGACAGGCTGACCAGCGCGGTGTCCTCGTCCACCGCGGTGCGTACCTCGCCGGGGTCCAGGCCCTCGTTGATGTCGGTGGTCAGCATGCGCAGCTCCACGCCGCGCTGGGCCGCGATTCCCTCGACCACGTAGCGGTCGCTGGGGAAGTTGTCCTGGTCGGTGACGATCACGTGCCGGCCGGGGCGGGCGTCAAGCGCCGCCGAGGCCAGCTTGTACAGGTTCACCGTGGTGTTGTCGGCCACCAGGACCTGACCCGGCGCGGCGCCGGTCAGCTCGCCGACCAGGTCGCCCGTGCGCCCGGGCAGGTCTACCCAGTGGTCCCACGACCTGGCCAGCGCGGTGCCCCACTCCTGGCGCAGGACGGTCTCCAGCCGCCGCACGGTGGCCAGCGGGAGCGCGCCGAGCGAGTTGCCGTTCAGGTAGATCAGGGACGGGTCGTCAAGCGCGAACCGCTCGCGGAACCCGGCCAGCGGATCCGCCGCGTCCAGTTCATCGGCGTGCGCCCGCTCCAAGAACACCTGGGACATACCGCACACCCTAACTCCCAGGCCACCGCGCTGGTGCCCTCCTCGCCGCTGGCCTGCGAACGGGAGCGCGGCGCTCGACGCGGTTCCCTTCTCCTCGCCCTGGCCCGCCTCGCTCGTTTGACGAGTCTGCTTGGTACCGCTACTGTTCGGGATTAGCACTCACTGCTGTAGAGTGCTAATGCGACGAGGCAGTCTGGCACCCGCGACGGCAGGCCGCCGCGCTCGCCCTCTCTAGCAACTCACCATTAGCCTTTCCGGAGGGGGAGGTCAGATCGTGACGACCGCCACCAAAGTAGTAATCAAGCCGCTCGAAGACCGGATCGTGGTTCGCCCGCTTGAGGCGGAGCAGACCACGGCATCCGGACTTGTGATCCCGGACACCGCCAAGGAGAAGCCCCAGGAGGGCGAAGTCCTTGCGGTCGGTCCTGGTCGCTTCGACGATGCGGGAACCAAGCGCGTGCCGATCGATGTCAAGGTCGGCGACGTGGTGCTGTACAGCAAGTACGGCGGCACTGAGGTGAAGTACGGGGGCGAGGAGTACCTAGTGCTCTCCGCCCGCGATGTCCTCGCCGTCATCGACAAGTAGTGGTCCCCGCGGGCTCCGGAGGCAGGGCGCCCGGCCGATGGCCGGGGTCTTGCCGCCGGGGCCTGTGAGCATGCTGCTCGGCTGACGAGCGGCATGCTGACTGAGAACTCGATCCAACCGTAGGTTGAGGTAGTTAAATGCCCAAGATCCTGGAGTTCGACGAGGACGCCCGGCGCTCACTCGAGCGCGGCGTCAACAAGCTCGCCGACACCGTGAAGGTGACGCTAGGCCCTCGCGGGCGCAACGTCGTCATCGACAAAAAATGGGGCGCCCCCACCATCACCAACGACGGCGTGACCGTCGCCAAGGAGGTGGAGCTGGAGAACCCGTACGAGAACCTGGGCGCCCAGCTCGCCAAGGAGGTCGCCACTAAGACTAATGACATCGCCGGGGACGGCACCACGACGGCGACCGTCCTGGCCCAGGCGATGGTGCATCACGGCCTGCGTTCGGTCGCGGCCGGCGCCAACCCGATGGACCTCAAGCGCGGTGTCGACGCCGCCGCCGCGGCGGTTTCCGAGCGGCTGCTCAAGTCCGCGCGTGACGTGGAAGAGCAGACCGAGATCGCGCACGTCGCGACGATCTCCGCGCAGGACGAGAAGATCGGCGAGCTGATCGCCGAGGCGTTCGCCAAGGTCGGCAAGGACGGTGTCATCACCGTCGAGGAATCGCCGACCATGGGACTCGAGCTGGAGTTCACCGAGGGCCTGCAGTTCGACAAGGGCTACATCTCGCCGTACTTCATCACCGACCCCGAGCGTCTCGAGGCGGTCCTGGAAGACGCGTACGTCCTGGTCCACCAGTCCAAGATCTCCTCGATGGCCGACTTCCTGCCGCTGCTCGAGAAGATCGCGCAGGTAAAGCGGCCGCTGCTGGTGATCGCGGAGGACGTCGAGGGCGAGGCGCTGGCCACCCTGGTGGTGAACAAGATACGCGGCCTGCTCAACGTGGTGGCCGTGAAGGCGCCCGGTTTCGGTGACCGCCGCAAGGCCATGCTCGCCGACATCGCCACGCTGACCGGCGGCACCGTGATCAGCGAGGAGGTCGGCCTCAAGCTGGACTCGGTCGGGCTGGAGGACCTGGGCCGCGCCCGCCGGATCGTCATCAACAAGGACACCACCACGATCGTGGACGGTGCCGGCGACAAGTCGGAGATCGAGGACCGGATCAGGCAGATCCGCACCGAGATCGAGAACACCGACTCCGACTGGGACAAGGAGAAGCTGCAGGAGCGGCTGGCCAAGCTGTCTGGCGGCGTCTGCATCCTGCGCGTCGGTGCCGCGACCGAGGTGGAGCTCAAGGAGAAGAAGCACCGCCTTGAGGACGCCATCTCCGCCACCCGCGCGGCCATCGAGGAAGGCATCATCCCCGGCGGCGGCAGCGCCCTGGTGCACCTGGCCGCCGAACTCGACGACCTCGGCCGTACGGGTGACGAGGCGACCGGCGTGCGGGTCGTCAAGCGCGCCCTGAGCGAGCCGGCTCGCTGGATCGCGCTTAACGCGGGCCAGGAGGGTTCCGTCGTGGTGGCCAAGATCGCCACCCTGCCTGCCGGGCACGGCTACAACGCGGCCACCGGCGAGTACGGCGACCTGGTAGCCCAGGGTGTTATCGACCCGGTCAAGGTGACCAGGTCCGCCGTGCAGAACGCCGCGTCGATCGCCGGCATGCTGCTGACCACTGAGACCCTGGTGGTCGAGAAGCCGGAGGAGAAGGAGGCCCCCGCGGCCAACGGCCACGGGCACAGCCACCCGCACTAGGGCTCGCCAAACCCGGTGAAAGAAACACCGTGAAAGCCGGGGTCCAGGGCACTGGACCCCGGCTTTCATGCTGTCCCGGGCAGCAGGCGCGCTAAGCCGCTCAGGGAACGTTGAGCGAGCTAGGGGCCACTTCAGGGCGTGCGGAGCCGGGGTCGCCAATAGGATGGGTACATCCCCGCTGCCACGCCGTTGAAGGTGCCATGACTGATCAAGTTCATCAGGGCCAGTCCTTCCCCGGGGGGACCCATCCCCCCGGACCCCCCTTGGAAAAGTTCGCGCCCGTTGGCCTGACCTTCGATGACGTGCTCTTGCTGCCCGCCCACTCCGCGGTGCTGCCGAGCGAGGCGGATACCACCACCAGGATCACGCGCCGTTACCGGCTCCGCGTCCCGCTGGTGTCCGCGTCGATGGACACCGTGACCGAGGCCCGGATGGCGATCGCCATGGCCCGCCAGGGCGGCGTGGGAGTGCTGCACCGCAACCTGTCCGTGGAGGAGCAGGCGCAGCAGGTGGACATGGTCAAGCGGTCCGAGGCGGGCATGATCACCGACCCGGTGACCTGCGGGCCCGACGCCACGATCGCGGACGTCGACAGCCTGTGCGGCCGCTACCGGATCTCCGGCGTGCCGGTGACCGCCCCGGACGGCGTGCTGGTGGGCATCGTCACCAACCGTGACATCAGGTTCGAGACCGACCAAAGCCGCCGCGTGGCCGAGGTAATGACCCAGATGCCCCTGGTCACCGCGCCGGTGGGGGTCACGCCCGAGGAGGCGCTGCGGCTGCTGCGCCAGCACAAGGTGGAGAAGCTGCCGCTGGTCGACGAGTCGGGCCGGCTGCGCGGCCTCATCACCGTGAAGGACTTCACCAAGAGCGAGAAGTTCCCCTACGCGACCAAGGACCCGGCCGGGCGGCTGGTGGTGGGGGCCGCCGTGGGGGTCGGCGAGGACGCCAAGCGCCGCGCCCAGGCGCTGATCGAGACCGGCGTGGACTTCCTGGTCGTGGACACCGCGCACGGGCACGCGCAGGCCGTGCTGGACATGATCGCGCAGATCAAGGCCAACTCCGGCACCGAGGTGATCGGCGGCAACGTAGCCACCCGGGCGGGCGCGCAGGCCCTGGTGGATGCGGGCGCGGACGGCATCAAGGTAGGCGTCGGGCCGGGCTCCATCTGCACCACCCGGGTGGTGGCCGGCGTGGGCGTCCCGCAGGTCACGGCGATCTACGAGGCGGCCAAGGCGGCCCGGCCGGCCGGCGTGCCCGTGGTCGGTGATGGCGGCCTGCAGTACTCGGGTGACATCGCCAAGGCCATCGCCGCGGGCGCCGACACCGTCATGCTGGGCAGCCTGCTGGCCGGGTGCGAGGAAAGCCCGGGCGAGATGGTCTTCATCAACGGCAAGCAGTACAAGCTGTACCGGGGCATGGGCTCGCTCGGCGCCATGCGGAACCGGGAGCGCGGCCGGTCCTACTCCAAGGACCGGTATTTCCAGGACGACGTGCTACGCGAGGACAAGCTGGTGCCGGAGGGCGTCGAGGGGCAGGTGCCCTACCGCGGCCCGCTGGCCGCCGTCGCCGGCCAACTGGTCGGCGGGCTGCGAGCGGCCATGGGCTACTGCGGCGCGCAGACCATCGCCGACCTGCAGGACGCCCGGTTCATCCAGATCACCGCGGCAGGCCTGACCGAGAGCCACCCGCACGACGTCAAGATGACCGTCGAGGCGCCGAACTACGGCGGCCGCCCAGGCCGGGACGGAACCGCCCAGTGACCGGAGCCGACTTCAGGACCGGAGGCACATGAGCGACGTGGAGATCGGCCGGGGCAAGACCGGGCGCCGGGCGTACTCGCTCAGCGAGATCGGCATCGTGCCCGCACGCCGGACCCGGGACCCGGAGGAGGTGTCGATCGCCTGGCAGATCGACGCCTACCGGTTCGAACTGCCGCTGATGGCCTGCCCGATGGACAGCGTCGTGTCGCCGGCCACCGCGATCCAGATCGGCCGGCTGGGCGGCCTGGCCGTGCTCGACCTGGAGGGGCTGTGGACCAGGTACGAGGACCCCGAGCCGCTGCTCGCCGAGGTGACCGAGCTCGATGAGCAGGCGGCCACCCGGCGGCTGCAGGCCATGTACGCCGAACCGATCTCCGAGGAGCTCATCGGGCGCCGGATCGAGGAGATCGCCCAGGCCGGCGTGACGACCGCGGCCAGCTTGTCGCCGCAGCGCACCGCGCGGTACGCCAAGGCCGTCGTCGACGCCGGGGTGGACATCTTCGTGATCCGCGGCACCACGGTGTCGGCGGAGCACGTCTCCGGCCGGGCCGAGCCGCTCAACCTGAAGCAGTTCATCTACGAACTTGACGTCCCTGTGGTGGTCGGCGGCTGCGCGACCTACACGGCCGCGCTGCACCTGATGCGCACCGGCGCCGCCGGGGTGCTGGTCGGCTTCGGCGGCGGATCGGGGCACACCACCGTGAAGGTGCTCGGCGTCGCGGTGCCGATGGCCACCGCGATCGCCGACGTGGCTGCGGCACGGCGCGACTACCTGGACGAGTCCGGCGGCCGTTACGTGCACGTGATCGCCGACGGGTCCATGACTAGCAGCGGCGACATCGCCAAGGCGCTGGCCATCGGCTCCGACGCGGTCATGGTGGGCTCGCCGCTGGCCCGGTCCACCGAAGCGCCGGGCCGGGGCTACCACTGGGGCAGTGAGGCCAACCACACCGAACTTCCCCGGGGCGCCCGGGTCCGGGTCGAGACGATCGGCACGCTGGAGCAGATCCTGCACGGCCCGTCGACCATCCCGGACGGCTCGATGAACCTGATGGGGGCGCTCCGCCGCACGATGGCCACGGCCGGCTACTCCGACCTGAAGGAGTTCCAGCGGGTCGAGGTGGTCGTCGCCGATTCCGGCCTGCCCGGCGGCCGCCGCTAGACTCCTGCGCATGTCACGGCTCCGCGTCCTGTCCGGCATCCAGCCCACGGCCGATTCTTTTCACCTCGGCAACTACCTCGGCGCGCTGCGCCAGTGGGTGGCGCTGCAGGACACCTACGACGCCTTCTACTGCGTGGTCGACCTGCACGCGATCACGCTGCCGCAGGACCCGGCCCTGCTGCCCCGGCGGACCCGGCTCGCCGCCGCTCAGCTGCTCGGGGCCGGGCTCGATCCGGGCCGGTGCACGCTGTTCGTGCAGAGCCACGTGCCCGAGCACAGCGAGCTAGCTTGGGTGCTCGGCTGCATGACCGGGTTCGGCGAGGCGAGCCGGATGATCCAGTTCAAGGACAAGTCGTCTAAAGAAGGCCAAGACCAGGCCTCGGTCGGCTTGTTCACCTATCCGATCCTGCAGGCCGCGGACATCCTGCTCTACCAGGCCGACCAGGTGCCGGTGGGCGAGGACCAGCGGCAGCACCTCGAGCTCAGCCGGACGCTGGCCCAGCGGTTCAACCACAGGTACGGCCAGACGTTCGTGCCCCCGCAGCCGTACATCCTGGCCGACGTGGCCAAGATCTACGACCTGCAGGACCCGACGGCCAAGATGAGCAAGTCGTCCTCGTCCCCGCAGGGCATCATCGACGTCCTGGACGATCCGGCCGTGATCCGCAAGAAGATCGCCCGCGCGGTCACCGACGCGGGCTCGGAGGTCCGCGCCGACCCGGACGGCAAGCCGGGCGTGACCAACCTGCTGCGGATCTACTCGGCGCTGTCCGACGAGCCGGTGGCCGCCCTCGAGGCCAAGTACCAGAGCGCGGGCTACGGCGGGTTCAAAAAGGACCTGGCCGAATTGGTCGTCGCCAGCTTCACCCCGATCAGGGAGCGGACCGAGGCGATCCTCGCCGACGAAGCCGGACTCGACCGGCTGCTCGCGGACGGCGCCGCGCGTGCGCGTCAGGTCGCCGGGCCGACCATGGCGGCCGTCCGCGAGCGCATCGGCCTTCTCAAGCCTTTGGCCTGAACCACCAGCCCGGCCCCGGCTTCCATGATCTTGTGCCGTTAGGCGTCATCCCCGGCCCCCATTCGCACGCGATCACGTGGCCGGCATTGGCCGCGATCAGGTGGCCGGATCAGTCGCGCGGGGATGAGTAACGCGTCGCGGGGCGCCGTCGGCGGCTGTGGGCGAAGCCGACGGCCACGGCGAGCAGGGCGGCGCCGCTGAACCCGGCCGCGGCGAGCACCGACGGGCTGGAGGCGACCTGATGCGGTGCCGCCGCCTGCCGGTTGACGGCGGGCGACCGGGCTGAGACGGGCGCGGGCGACTGCAGCGCGCTGACCAGCGTGCCGACCGGCCTGACCTTGCCGTCGACCGCAAATCCCCAGTTCAGCAAGCTCTTGCCCGAGTCGACCTCGGTCAGCGCGGGGCAGTGCAGCAGGGTCACGATCAGCGTGACGCCGTTCCGCCTGGCCATCCCCACATAGGTGGCGCCGGCCGCGCTGGTCCAGCCGATCTTGCCGCCGACGGCGCCCCGGTAGCTGGCGAGCAGCGAGTTCTGGTTGTACAGGGTGACCGACTTCTTGGCGGTGACCGGGAACTTCGCGGTGATCGCCTGGTCGTACTTCAGGAAGGCCGGAATCCGCAGCGCCTGCCTGGCCATCAGGGCCAGGTCATAGGCGGACGTGCGCTGGCCCGGAGCATCCAGCCCGTTGGGGTCGACGGCGACGGTGTCGTCGGCCTGCAGGTGCCGCGCCTCCGCGTTGATCAGCGCCATACCCTGCCCGAACGAGCCGGCCGCCTGGGCCAGCGCGACCGCGGCGTCGTTGGCGGAGATCGTCAGCAGCGCCGTGAACAGGTCGGAGATCTTGTAAGCGTGGCCGGCCATGAGGCCGACCACGTTCGGCGTGACCATCGTGGCCTGCTTGGTGGCCACCACCGTGGCGTCCGGGTTGAGCACCGGGATCAGCGAGATCGCGGTGAGCACCTTGAGCGTGCTGGCCGGCCGGTACCACCCGTGCGGGTCCCTGGCCGCGAGTACCTGGCCGGTGTCGGCATCGGCGATGACGAACGCCGAGGCCTTCACGTCCGGCAGCCGCGGGACCGAGCCCGACGAAGGGTAGCTGACGATCACGCCGCGCCCGGACAACTGCGCTCCGCCGATGGCCGCCGGCGACACCGCGCCAGCCGAAGAAGCCGAAGACGCCGAAGACGCCGAAGAAGCCGAAGACGCCGAAGAAGCCGAAGACGCCGAAGACGCCGAAGAAGCCGAAGACGCCGAAGAAGCCGAGGAAGCCGAAGCCGCAGGGGCGGAAGGTGAGGTGGCGGCGGCTGCAGCGGGAGCGACAGCTGCGACGGTGGCCAGTACCGCTCCCGCGGCGGCCAGCATGGTCCGTCGGCCGAACCGGTCCAGCATCAGCCTCCCAGCTCTCCTCGTAGGGCGTCCGGCCACCCCGAAGTAACCTGAGCACATGGAACGCACGTCCGAGTCAGGGTTTCCGATCGATCCGGTTTACGACGACAGCAAGCTTACGGATTTCCGGCCCGAAGAAAAGCTAGGCAGGCCGGGAAAGTATCCGTTTACTCGCGGGGTGTATCCGCGAATGTATGTCGACCGCCCCTGGACGATGCGTCAGTACGCCGGATTCTCCACCGCCCAGGAGTCCAACCTCCGCTATCACGAGCTGATCGAGGCGGGCACCACCGGGCTCTCGGTCGCCTTCGACCTGCCCACCCAGATGGGATACGACTCCGATGCCCACGTCTCGCACGGCGAGGTGGGCAAGGTCGGCGTGGCCATCGACACCGTCGACGACATGCGGATGCTCTTCAAGGGCATCCCGCTGGATACCGTGTCCACGTCGATGACGATCAACGCGCCCGCCGCGGTGCTGCTGCTGATGTACCAGACGGTCGGCGAGGAGCAGGGCGTCCGCCCGGACAAGCTGACCGGCACGATCCAGAACGACGTGCTCAAGGAGTACATCGCCCGCGGCACCTACATCTACCCGCCCCGTCCGTCGCTGCGCCTGGTCGCCGACACGTTCGCCTACTGCCGCCAAGAGCTGCCCAAGTGGAACACGATCTCCATCTCCGGCTACCACATGGCCGAGGCGGGCGCCACGCCGGTGCAGGAAATCGCGTTCACGCTGGCCAACGCCAGGGAGTACGTCCGGGCGGCGCTGGCGTCCGGGCTGGCCGTCGATGACTTCGCCCCCCGGCTCTCCTTCTTCTTCGTGGCGCGGACCACGCTGCTCGAAGAGGTCGCCAAGTTCCGCGCGGCCCGGCGGCTCTGGGCGCACATCATGAAAAACGAGTTCAAAGCGCAGGACCCCAGGTCACAGATGCTGCGCTTCCACACCCAGACGGCCGGCGTGCAGCTCACCGCGCAGCAGCCGGAGGTGAACATGGTCCGGGTGAGCCTGCAGGCCCTGGCGGCGGTACTGGGCGGGACCCAGTCGCTGCACACCAACTCCTTCGACGAGGCGCTCGCGCTGCCCAGCGCCAAGGCGGCCCGGCTGGCGCTGCGCACCCAGCAGGTGATCGCGTACGAGAGCGACCTGACCGCGACGGCGGACCCGTTCGCGGGTTCGTACGCGATCGAGTCGATGACCGACGAGATCGAGGCGGCTGCGGCAAGCCTGATGGACCGCATCGAGGAGATGGGCGGAGCGGCCGCGGCGATCGAGCACGGGTTCCAGAAGGCCGAGATCGAGGGCGCGGCGTACCAGGTGGCACGGGAAATCGACGAAGGCGAGCGTGTGATCGTCGGCGTGAACAAGTTCACCGTGGATGGCGAGGAGCCGTACCAGCCGCTGCGGGGCAACCCGTCCCTCGAGGCCGAACAGGCGGCCCGGCTGGCCCGGATCCGGAAGGAGCGGGACCCCGAGCCGTATCGCCGCGCGATTTCCGCCCTCAAATCGGCCGCCGAAGGCACCGGCAACGTCCTTTACCCACTCCGCGATGCGCTGCGGGCCGACGCAACTCTAGGTGAGGCTTGCGACGCGCTGCGGGACGTCTGGGGCGAGTACCAGCCCGGGGAACTTTGATACCTCGACAATTGCGGGCACGGAGGCCGGGCATGGCTATCGAGTGGAACCCTTCCCGCGGCACGACGCTCGGCGTCGAATGGGAGGTCCAGCTGATCGACAGCGAGACCAAGCTGCTGCGTCAGGAAGCCGGCAAGCTGCTCGAGCAGCTCCCCGTGACCGGCGATACGGGGGAGCACCCGCGCATCCGCCATGAGCTGATGCAGTCCCAGCTTGAGCTGGTCACAGGCATTTGCAGTACGGTATCCGAGGCGAAAGACGACCTGGCCGTAACGATTGCCGAACTCCAGCGGATGACGGCGGGGCACGGTATCCTATTGGCGTGCGCCGGGACTCACCCGGTCAGTGACTGGCGAGACGCGACGATGGCGCCTATCCAGCGCTATGCGGAGCTTGTCGAGCAAATGCAGTGGCTTGTCCGCCGGATTCAGACCTTCGGTGTACATGTCCAC
Source organism: Streptosporangiaceae bacterium (assembly GCA_049676235.1). Lineage (GTDB taxonomy): Bacteria > Actinomycetota > Actinomycetes > Streptosporangiales > Streptosporangiaceae > Palsa-504. The sequence continues at coordinate 588 of JBAUAY010000348.1, read as the reverse complement.
GTGGGGATCCGGGACGGGAACAAGGCGATTCCGATCGTCAATGCCCTGGCCGCTTACCTCCCGCATTTTCTCGCCATTACCGCGTCGAGCCCGTTCTGGTGCGGGATTGACACGGGGCTTGCCTCCAGCAGGTCGGTGACATTCGGCGCATTGCCGACGGCAGGTCCGCCGCATCGTCTGGCGGACTGGCAACAGTTCGAGGATTACATGGACACCCTGCTGCGGGCGGGGACAATCCGCAGCATCAAGGAGGTCTGGTGGGACATCCGGCCGCATCCGGACTTCGGCACCGTCGAGATCCGCATGTCCGACGGTGTGCCGACGCTGCGCGAGGTCGGCATGGTGGCCGCGCTCTCGCAGTGCCTGGTCCAGCTCTTCGACTCCCAGCTGGACCGCGGCTACACGCTGCCCTGCCCGTCGGCCTGGGTGGTCAAGGACAACAAGTGGCGCGCGACGCGATTCGGGCTGGACGCGATCGTGATCACTGACGAGGCCGGCGCCACCGCGCCGCTGCGCGATGAGCTATTCGAATTGCTCGCCGCGCTGGAGCCGGTAGCCTCGAGGCTAGGCTGCCAGGACGAGCTTTCC
>JBAUAY010000347.1:0-3122 GCA_049676235.1 Streptosporangiaceae bacterium | reverse complement strand
TCACGACCATGACCGGCACGGGCAGTTTCCTCGACCCGCACACCGTGGAGGTCGACGGCGGCGACGGCCGGGTCCGCCGGATCAGCGCGGACAAGATCGTGATCGCCACCGGCACCCGGCCCGCCCGCCCGGCCAGTGTCGAGTTCGACGAGCGCACCGTCATCGATTCCGACGGGATCGTCCACCTGCAGACGGTCCCGCGGTCGATGGTGGTGGCGGGCGCCGACGTGATCGGGATCGAGTACGCGTCCATGTTCGCGGCGCTGGGCAGCAAGGTCACGGTCGTGGAGCAGCGCGACCGGATGCTCGAGTTCTGTGACGTCGAGGTGGTCGAGGCGCTGAAGTACCACCTGCGCGATCTCGCCGTCACCTTCCGGTTCGGGGAGACGGTGTCCTCGGTCGAGGCGCGACCGGAGGGCGCCATCGCGACGCTGCTGAGCGGGAAGAAGATTCCCGCCGACACCGTCATGTACTCGGCCGGCCGGCAGGGGGCCAGCGACGATCTCCACCTGGACGCGGCCGACCTGACCGCCGACAAACGCGGCCGGATCGTGGTAGATGAGTACTTCAGGACCGCGGTGCCGCACATCTACGCGGTCGGCGACGTGATCGGTTTCCCTGCCCTGGCGGCCACCTCCGCCGAACAGGGCCGGATCGCGGCGCATCACGCCTGCGATGACCCGTTGCACAAGGCCAGCGACCTGCATCCGATCGGCATTTACAGCATCCCAGAGATCAGCTTCGTGGGGCGGACCGAGGAGCAGCTCACCCACGACAACGTGCCCTTCGAGGTCGGCGTCTCCCGCTACCGGGAACTGGCCCGCGGGCAGATCATCGGCGATTCCTACGGCGTCCTGAAGCTGCTGGTGTCGCTGGACACCCGGAACCTGCTCGGCGTCCACGTGTTCGGCACCGGTGCCACCGAACTGGTCCACATCGGCCAGGCCGTCATGGGCTGCGGCGGTACGGTCGACTACCTCGTCGACGCCGTCTTCAACTACCCGACCCTGGCCGAGGCCTACAAGGTCGCCGCCCTGGACGCGACGAACAAGATGCGGCAGATCGCCCGCTTCGGCTAAGGCGGCGCCGGGCCTGGCCTCGCTTTGTTTACGGTTTCGGGTGCTATCACACCCGAAACTGCAGACATATCCGGAGGATGACGCTGCCGCGCAGGAAACGCCAGGAAACGCTGCGCAGGACACGCCAGGAAACAAACGGAAACATGGCTGTGATGCGCGGTAAACGTGCCCAGCGTACGCTTCGGTTGTGGCGGACATTTTCGATGGCTACCGGCTTGCCCGGGCCTGGGACGAGATGTTCGCGGCACCCGGTAAGCCCCGCGCGCCCTATGACGCGCTGGTGTCCGTGTTGCAGCCGATGGATCCGGCCGAGCTACGGTTCCGCGCCGACCAGCTGGCGCGCGTGTTCACCGATCGGGGGGTCACCTACGACTTCGCGGGGGAGGAGCGCCCCTTCCCGCTCGACCTGATCCCGCGGGTCATCGACGCGGTGGAATGGGACCTGGTGTCCCGGGGCGTGCGGCAGCGGGTCCGCGCGCTCGAGGCCTTCCTGGCGGACGTCTACGGCCCCGGGCACGTCTTCGACGACGGGGTGATGCCGTGGCGGCTTATCTACACCTCGCCGCGCTTCCGCCGCGAGGTGGCCGACTTCGCGCCGCCGAACGGCGTCCGGGTGCACGTGGCAGGCATCGACCTCATCCGCGATGAGCAGGGGCGGTTCCGGGTGCTGGAGGACAACGTCCGGGTGCCGTCCGGCGTGAGCTACGTGATCGAGAACCGGCTGGCCATGACGCGGACGTTCCCCGCGCTCTTCGCCGACCAGAGCGTGCACCGGGTGGACGATTACCCGTCCCGGCTGCTGGCCGCGCTGCGCGCCGCCGCGCCGCGCGGGACATCGGACCCGTGCGTGGTCGTGCTGACCCCGGGCGTGCACAACGCCGCCTACTTCGAGCACACGCTGCTCGCCCGGCTGATGGGCGTGGAGCTGGTGGAGGGACGGGACCTGTTCTGCGCCCACAACCGGGTCTACGTGCACACCACCCGGGGCCGCCGCCCGGTCGACGTCATCTACCGCCGGGTCGACGACGACTTCCTCGACCCGCTGCAGTTCCGGCCCGACTCGGTGATCGGCTGCCCGGGCATGATCAACGCGGCGCGGGCGGGCCACGTCACCATCGCCAACGCGGTCGGCAACGGGGTGGCCGACGACAAGCTTGTTTACACCTACATCCCCGACCTCATCAGGTACTACCTGAGCGAGGAACCGATCCTGGACAACGTGGAGTCCTACCGGCTCGACGACCCGGAGATACTCGCGTGGGCCCTCGACGCGCTCGACGAGCTGGTGGTGAAGCCGGTGGACGGGGCGGGCGGCGCCGGCATCGTCATCGGCCCGCAGGCGTCCGCGGCGGAGCTGGCGGTGCTGCGCGAGCGGCTGCAGGCGGACCCGCGGGGCTGGATGGCCCAGCGGCCGGTCGCCCTGTCCACCTCGCCGGTGCTGATCGGCGAGGCCCTCGCGCCGCGGCACATCGACCTGCGGCCCTTCGCCGTCAACGACGGCGACGACGTGTGGCTGCTGCCCGGCGGCCTGACCCGGGTCGCGCTGCCGGAAGGCGAACTGGTCGTCAACTCCAGCCAGGGCGGCGGATCGAAGGACACCTGGGTGCTGGCGGGGCCGAGGTCAGCCACCCCGGAACCGCCCGCCGTGCCGTTTTCCATGCTGGCGGCCCAGTCGGCCGCGGCCCGGACGACGGTAAGCCGGCAGAGCGGCCCAGACCAATGAGCAGCGCCCAATGAGCAGCGCCCAGTGAACGATGAGCTGCTCAGCCGGATGGCCGAGACCCTGTTCTGGACCGGTCGTTACATAGAGCGGGCGGATGACACGGCGCGGCTCGTCGACGTCTACGTGCACCGGCTGCTCGGCGATGCGGCGTCGGGGTCCGGCGCGGACTGCGGTCCGCTGTTCGGCATCCTCGGGGTCGAGCCCGGTCCGGACGCCGAACCCGACGTCGGGGCCGCGTTGTTCCGCCTGGCCTACGACGCCAAGAGCCCGAGCGCCATCGCCGGCGCGGTGCTCGCGGCCCGGGCCGGCGCCCGCGGCAT
>JBAUAY010000346.1:0-1953 GCA_049676235.1 Streptosporangiaceae bacterium | reverse complement strand
CATCGCCAACGGCGCCGGGCTAGCTGCGGCCTTACGCGGCGAGGCTGAAGGGCGGGTAGCGGTCGGTGAGGAAGCCGACGTAGGCCTCCACCCGCAGCGCGTAGCGGTAGGCGCTGACCAGGAAGCCACGGATGCCCTCGGGGTACTCCCCGGTGAACAGCACGGCGAAGAAGCCGGCGATGAGGCCCAGGGCCGCCGCGATGGCCAGGCCGGCCAGCGCGAAGTACTGGGGGATGGCCAGGAGCCACTTGTATAGCGGCTGCCACCGCTGCAGGTGCCCGGGATAGGTCAGGCGCAGCGAGGTGTGGGGTTCGGCGCCGTCGTCTTCAGAGGACAGGTCGAAGTCGAACGGGGGATAGTCCTCGTGCATGAAGAAGGCGTAGCTCATGGCCCGCCACTCATAGCGGTAGGTCATGACGATGGCGTCGAACAGCGGCCGCGGTATCTGCTCGGCGAACAGCACGGTGAAGAAGCTGATCAAGGTCAGGGCCTGCTGCACGAAGCGCAGGGCATAGGCGATCATCAGGTGCGGGATGGCCAGCAGCCACTGCACCAGGGCCGCCACCGGGTGATGTGGAGGTCGGCGTGCAGCTCCATCTGGAAGGGATACGGGACGGGCATGGACACGGCGGCTCCCTGGTTCCGGCCGCTTCGGGAACGGAACGGCGGGTCGGCGCGGGCTTTGATGCCCTGCAGCATCCGGCGCTCCATGGCGAGCCCGGCAGGCCCGGACGTTGCTGTCGCCACGTTCTCGACGGTGTCATTGGCTTACGTCGTAAGTAAAGAGTAGGCTTACGATGTAAGTTATGTCAAGCCCGACCGCGACTGGAGTGAATGCAGATGGCGTCACCGGCCAAGCCCGCGACACGGCCCCGGACCCCGCTGAACCGGGACCGGGTGCTGCGCGCCGCCGTCGCCCTCGCCGACGAGCACGGCATCGGGTCGCTGTCCATGCGCAAGCTCGGCGAGGCCCACGAGGTCGAGGCGATGTCGCTGTACAACCACGTGGCCAACCGGTGAGACCTCTTCGACGGCATGATCGACCTGGTGTTCGGCGAGATCGGCCTGCCCTCCGGCGGAGCCGGCTGGAAGACAGCCATGCGCCAGCGGGCGCTCTCCGCCCGCCAGGCCCTGTCGCGCCACCCCTGGGCCATCGGCCTGATGGAATCGCGCAGCACCCCCGGCCCCGCGACGCTGCGGCACCACGACGCCGTCCTCGGCAGCCTCCGGCAATCCGGCTTCCCGGTCGCGCTGGCCTCGCACGCGTTCTCCGTCCTGGACAGCTACATCTACGGCTTCGCGCTCCAGGAGGCAAGCCTGCCGTTCGAGGCCGGGGACGAGACCGCCGGCCTGGTGCGGACGATCATGGCGCGGTTCACCCCCGGCCAGTACCCCCACCTCACCGAGCTGACCGTCGAGCACGTCCTGCAGCCCGGCTACGACTACGGCAATGAGTTTGAATTCGGGCTCGACCTGATCCTCGACGGCCTCGAGCGGGGCCGCGACACGGCCCAGCCGGTACCGGCATCGACGCGACGCTTAACGAACAGGTAGCCGGCATCCTTGCTCGATCCATTTAGCAGCCCGGAGATCTTGCGATCAATCCGGATTACATGGTCGAGTTGGACACGTGCCTTATCTGGGACCCGTTCAGAACACCGGCCACGCCGCACCGCTGAAGATCCGACCACGCTACTGCGCCGGTCAGCCCAGGCCATGGCCCGCCGATGATGTGGACCTTCGAACCAACCGCTTCGCTTGATGGACGCTCCTCGGATGCAGCGCCTCAGGCAAGATGAAAGAACAGCAGCACACCGATGACGATCGTGGCGGCAGCACCGATAAGAGTCAGGATGAGCAGAATCTTCGAAGCGGCTCTGATGTACGCGAACGTCAGCCCGCCAGAAATCACCAGCACGGATCCCATCAAAGTGTCATGCCAGTCCATCGCCA
>JBAUAY010000345.1:0-9692 GCA_049676235.1 Streptosporangiaceae bacterium | reverse complement strand
GTACACCGGCGTCTCATGTGGTGCGCCGCCCCAGTATGCTGCGTGACCGGTCCCCCTAACGGAAGGCGGGTGGCGGTGCTGCGGGTCGGGCTCACCGGAGGCATCGGGTCGGGCAAGAGCGAGGTATCCCGGCGGCTGGCGGATCACGGTGCCGTGCTCATCGACGCGGACGTCGCCGCCAGGGAGGTGGTCGTCCCCGGCTCGCCCGGGCTGGCCCGGATCGCCGAGGCCTTCGGCGATGACGTCCTGCGCCCGGACGGCTCGCTGAACCGGGAGGGTCTGGGCGAGATCGTGTTCACCGATCCCGGGCTGCGTGCGAAGCTCAACGAAATCGTGCACCCGCTGGTCCGCGAGTGGATGCAGGCGGCCGAAGACGCCGCCGTGCAAGCCGCCGATCCGCCAGGCCCCGTCATCGTGCACGACGTGCCGCTGCTGGCCGAGAGCCGTGGTAAGGACGCCTTCGACCTGGTCATCGTGGTGGACGTGCCGCCCGGGCTGCAGGTCGAGCGGCTGGTCAGCCAACGCGGCATGACGCCGGATCAGGCCCGGGCCCGGATGGCGGCCCAGGCCAGCCGGGAGCAGCGCCTGGCCGTGGCCGACATCGTGATCGACAACTCCGGCTCCCTGGACGACCTGGACCGCCGCGTCGCCGAAGTCTGGGCCGACCTCGAGCGCCGGATGCAGACCTAAGATTTCATCGCGAACCCGGCCACCGCGAACAACGGCCACTGATCGCCCGCGCCGCCCAGCTCGTGGCTGCCGCGCTCGGTGAAGGAAATCCCGGATCCGGTCACGAGGTCCTTCACCGTCCGCGACACCAGGATCTCCGCAGGCCCCGCGAGCGCCGCGACCCGGTCGGTGATCTGCACGGAGGTCCCGGTGATGTCGTCGCCGACCAGGTCCACCTCGCCGGTGTGGATCCCGGCCCTGATCTGGATGCCGAGGGCGGCCGCGTCGTCGAGGACGGCCGCCGCGCAGCGGATCGCCTGGCCGGGGGCGTCGAAGGTGGCCAGGAGGCTGTCCGCCGTGGTCTTGATCAGGCGGCCGCGGTGGTCCCTGACCAGGTGCCTGGCGGCCTCCTCGCGGGTATCTGGCTGGCTTCCGCCGACCGCCTGAGCCTGCAGGATCGTGGCCAGCACGCGATCGGGATCGCCTGGCTGCGAGCTACCGGCCAGGAAGCTGGCGATCTCGGCGCAGAGCGCGTCGCTGTCCCCGCTGGCGGCGAACCGCAGCGAGTGGTCGCCCGGCTGCTCGAAATAGCGGGCGCCCGCGATGTGCTCGGCCAGGTAACGGCCGTGGCAGGACGGCGTGATGCGGTCATCGAGACGCTGGATCACCAGCGTGGGCACGTGGATCGCGGGCAGCACGGCGCGGACATCGATGTCGCGGATCATCCGGGACATCCGCAGGAACGCGCTCGGGCTGACCGCCATCCGCTCGAACCGTCCGAACAGCTGGCGTGCGTGCGCCGAGCCCGCCCGGCTCTGCAGGTACCACTCGATGCTCGCGCCTTGCCCCCAGCGGTGGGTGGCGATGTCCTGCAGTCCGTCGTACATCTCCTGCGCCCCTTGCCCGCACGGGTAGCCGGGGGCCGGGAACCAGCGGGCGGAAGCCGATCCGAGGATCAGCGCGGTGACCCGCTCGGGATAGGTGGCCGTGAACAGGATGCTCATCGGCGAGCCTTCCGAGTAACCGAACAGCACGGCCTGGCTGGAGCCGGCGGCGCGCATCACGGCCCGGACATCTTCCATCCGTTCCTCGAGTGACATGTCGGCGGGGGCGCGGTCCGACAGCCCGGTGTCCCGCTTGTCGAACAGGATCAGCCGGCCCAGCTTGGCCAGGCGGCGGAAGAAGTCGGCCGTCTCATGGTCTTCCCAGAGCAGCTCCAGGTGGCTCATCAGGCCAGGGACGAAGATGATGTCCCGCTCGCCCTCGCCGATCACCTGGTAGGCGACGTGGATGCCGTCCTCGGTACGGGCGTAGCGGGTCTGCGGTACCGCATCCTGGTTACCGCCGGACTGGCCGGCGGACTGGCCGGCGCCCGGCCGGTCCGCCGCCGGCCGGTCAAGCGCGGGATCCTGGCGCAGGATGCGGGCGTGCAGGTCGCGTAGCTCAGGGCCGGGCTCGATGGCCAGGTCGGCGATCAGGACCGCGCGCAGATCACGGTAGGCGCGCAGCGCGTCAGCCTGGCGGCCCGCACGGTACAGGGCGAGCATCCGCTGCAGCCAGAACCGTTCGCGGAGCGGGTGGGCCGCGGTGAGCGTCTCGAGTTCGGCGATAAGGTCCCGGTGTCGGCCGCAGTCCAGCAGCGCTTCGGCCCGCGATTCGAGCGCGGACAGGCGCTCCTCCTCAAGTCGGCCCGCCTCCGCCCGGGCGAATGGTACGGCGTCCAAGTCGGCCAGCGCCGGCCCGCGCCACAGCTGCAGGGCTTGGTCGAGCCGCTGCGCCGCGGTGGCGGCGTCGCCGGCCGCCAGCGCTGCGTTTCCCTCCGCGGCGAGCTGCTCGAATTGCCGAGCGTCCAGTTCGGTCGGCGTCACCCGCAGCAGGTAACCGGGCGGCCTGGTGGCCAGGCGGTCGGCCTCCCCGGCCGACCGCAGCACCTTGCGCAGCTCGGACAGGCGGACCTGCAAGCTGTCCGCCGCCCTGGGCTGGCCTGGCCACAGCTCTTCGATCAGGCGGTCTGACGATACGACCTGATTGGCGTGCACGATCAGCATCGCAAGCACGGCCCGGGTCCGAGCACCGGCCAACCCGAGCGACTGGCCGTCGGCCGTCACCTCGAGGGGACCTAGAACGCGGAACTCCACGCTGAATCATCTCACCTAAGTGTCCTGTGGCCAGTCCTGGCGCTGGTAAGTCCACGGTAAGTCAGCGGTTGGCGGCCGGGAACCCGCCCTCGCGACCATGCCCGGAAGAGCAGAGCTCGGAAGAGCAGATGCGCGAGGGAGACCATCATGACCGCAGCCCCACTATCAACCCCAGTATCAGCCGGTGGGCCGGCTACTCCGGCGACCGGGCCCGATGCCACGGACGTCTACGCGCTGGGCAGCAACCTGGCCGAAAGCGCCAGGCTGCAGCGTCAGTCGGACGAACTCCGTCCGCAGAGCATCGCGCTGCTCCGCCGCCTCGGCTTGGAACCCGGGCAGAGCGCCATCGATCTCGGCTGCGGCCCGAGCGGAATCCTCGACCTGCTGTCCGACGCGGTCTCGCCAGGCGGGCGGGTGATGGGACTGGACGCCGACCCGGCACACACGGCGATGGCCCGCCGGTACGCCCGCGAGCACAAGCTGGCCGGCGTCGAGGTGGAGACGGCTGACGCCAGGCACACTGGCCTGCCGTCAGACAACTTCGACCTGGTCCATGGCCGTACGCTGCTGGTGACGATCCCCGATCCCGCCGAGGTGGTCGCCGAGATGGTCCGGCTGGCCCGGCCGGGCGGGTGGGTGGCCAGCCAGGAGCCCGACTGCGAGTACACCCTGTGCTATCCGTCGATACCCGCCTGGGACCGGCTGCACGAACTCTTCCGTACTGGCTTCAGCCGGTCAGGCGCCGACCTGCTCATCGGCCGCCGCCTGACCGAGCTGTACCGCAACGCGGGCCTGGAAGAGATCGAGGTGGTGTCGTACGCCCCCCTCTACCCGGCCGGTCACTCGCGCCGCACGATACTGCCCGACCTGGTGCGCAGCCTGCGCCCCATGATCCTGGAGCTCGGCCTGTCCGATGAGCGGGAGCTCGGCGAGGTAGACCGGGCGGTCCGCGAGCACCTCGCCGATCCGCGTACGGTGGTGATGTCGCATCTACTGGTGGTGGCCTGGGCCCGCAAGCCCGCCCGCTGACCCTGCCCGGCCGCCAAGCCGACCCGGAATGTCAGACCCCCGGCCTACAGTTGAACCCTAGGAGTTCTGAGAGGTTGGTGTCGTGCGTCCGGTTACCGATTTGCAGCGCAAGGTCGCGCCGTTCCAGGTCATCACCGACATGGTTCCGGCCGGCGATCAGCCGAAGGCGATCGCCGACATCGAGAAGCGCGTCCGGGCGGGGGACACGAACACCGTGCTGCTCGGCGCGACCGGGACCGGCAAGACCGCCTCGGTCGCATGGATCGCGGAGCGGCTGCAGCGGCCGGTGCTCGTGATGCTGCCGAATAAGACGCTCGCCGCCCAGTTCGCCAACGAACTGCGCGAGATGCTGCCCAATAACGCGGTCGAGTACTTCGTCTCCTATTACGACTATTACCAGCCAGAAGCGTACGTCCCGCAGACCGACACCTATATCGAGAAAGACTCCTCGATCAACTCCGAGGTGGAAAGGCTCAGGCACTCGGCGACTAATTCGCTGCTCACCAGGCGGGACACTATCGTCGTTTCCTCCGTGTCGTGCATCTACGGCCTGGGCACGCCGCAGGAATACGTGGACCGGATGCTCAAGGTCAAACTGGGCGACACCATCGAGCGGGACATGCTGCTGCGCAAGCTGGTCGGCATGCAGTACACCCGGAACGACCTGGCCTTCACCCGCGGCACCTTCCGGGTCCGTGGCGACACCATCGAAGTCATCCCGATGTACGAGGAACTCGCGGTCCGGATCGAGATGTTCGGCGACGAGATCGAGCGGCTGATGACGCTGCACCCGCTCACCGGCGAGGTGATGAGCGAGGACACCGAGATGTACATCTTCCCCGCCACGCACTACGTGGCCGGGCCGGAGCGCATGGAGCGCGCCATCAACGGCATCGAGGCCGAGCTGGCCACCCGGCTCGGCGAACTCGATCGCGGCGGCAAGCTGCTCGAGGCGCAGCGGCTGCGCATGCGCACCACCTACGACGTGGAGATGATGCGGCAGGTCGGCAGCTGCTCGGGGATCGAGAACTACTCACGGCACATCGACGGCCGCGAGGCCGGCAGCCCGCCGAACACCCTGCTCGACTACTTCCCCGAGGACTTCCTGCTGGTCATCGACGAGTCGCACGTCACGGTGCCGCAGATTGGCGCCATGTACGAGGGGGACGTATCCCGCAAGCGGGTCCTGGTCGAGCACGGTTTCCGGCTGCCGAGCGCGATCGATAACAGGCCGCTGACCTGGGATGAGTTCCTCGACCGGATCGGCCAGACCATCTACCTGTCGGCCACTCCGGGTCCGTACGAGCTGCAGCGTGTCGGCGGCGACGTGGTGGAGCAGGTGATCCGGCCGACCGGGCTGATCGACCCCGAGGTGGTCATCAAGCCGACCAAGGGCCAGATCGACGACCTGCTGCACGAGATCAGGCAGCGGGCCGAGCGTGACGAACGAGTACTGGTCACCACGCTGACCAAGCGGATGGCCGAGGACCTGACCGACTACCTGCTCGAGAACGGGGTCCGGGCCAGGTACCTGCACAGCGAGGTGGACACGCTGCGCCGGATTGAGCTGCTGCGCGAGCTGAGGGTGGGCGAGTACGACGTCCTCGTCGGCATCAACCTGCTCCGCGAGGGCCTCGACCTGCCCGAGGTGTCGCTCGTGGCCATCCTGGACGCGGACAAGGAGGGCTTCCTGCGGTCCGGCACGTCGCTGATCCAGACCATCGGCCGCGCGGCCAGGAACGTGTCCGGCGAGGTGCACATGTACGCCGACAAGGTCACGCCGTCGATGCAGCGGGCGATCGACGAGACCAGCCGGCGGCGCGAAAAGCAAGTCGCCTACAACGAGGCGAACGGCATCAACCCGCAGCCGCTGCGCAAGCGGATCGCCGACATCCTGGACCAGATCGTCCGCGAGGACGCCGACACCGAGCAGCTGATCGGCGGCGCCGGACGCCAGCAGTCCCGCGGCAAGGCGCCGGTGCCCGGCCTATCCTCGCGGGCCCGCGCCGTCGCCGTGCAGGCGAGCGGACGCACCCCGGCCGGCGAGCCGACCCAGGAGGCCAGCGCCGCGCGCAGCGAGCTCGTCGGCCTGATCACCGAGCTCACCGAGCAGATGCACGCCGCCGCCGCCGAGCTGCACTTCGAGGTGGCGGCCCGGCTCCGCGACGAGATCAGGGAGCTCAAGTCCGAGCTCCGCGGCATGCACGTGGCCGGCGTCTGACTATGAACGCCAGTTCCGCACCTGGTCACCCCGGAGAGGGTGAGGTGTCCGGGCGATGAGCATGTGATGATCAGGCGGTGAACACTGCCCAGCCGACGGCGGCTATGACATCTGCGGTGAGTCCGCAGAGCACTCCGGGCCAGCGCTGGCTCGCGCGTCTCAGCTTCGTGATCGCGGCCGCAGCGATCGTGATTCTAGGGGTTTTTGCTGGGCTGAGGAGCTTGCCGATGCTGGCCGTGGGCCTGGCGGCCGCGGTCGTGAGCCTGGTCGCCGCGTTCTTCTTCCTCTCCCGCCGGGGTATATTGCGCTGGCTGTCGCTCGCGGTCTTCGCCCTCGCGCCGATCGCCGTGATTGTCGTTTACGCGTTCCGCGGCGTGCTCTGGGTGGCCATCGTGTCGGCCGCGGTATGGCTGCTCGCGAGCGTGGTCGCGCGCCTGGCGCTGGCCAGGGATATAACCGACTGGCGGATGCCCGAGCATCCGGCCGAGCCGCCTGCCCGGCACCCGTACCTGATCATGAATCCGAAGTCCGGCGGCGGGAAAGTCGAGAAGTTCGATCTGCAACGCAAGGCCGAAGACCTCGGCGCCAAGGTGTTCCTCCTCGGCGGGCCCGAGCGGGTTGACGTCGCTGAGGTGGCCCGCGAGGCCGTGGCCGGGGGTGCTGACCTGCTGGGCGTCGCCGGCGGCGACGGCACGCAGGCCCTGGTGGCTGCCGTCGCCGCCGAGCATGGCCTCCCGTTCCTGGTGATCTCCGCGGGCACCCGCAATCATTTCGCCCTCGACCTGGGGCTGGACCGTGAGGACCCTTCGGCGTGCCTGAGCGCCCTGTCCGATGGTGTCGAGCTGCGGGTCGACCTCGGGATGATCAACGGCCAGGTCTTCGTCAACAACGCGTCGTTCGGCGCGTACGCCGAGGTCGTCGAGACCCCGGCCTACCGGGACGACAAGCTGCGTACGACGCTGAACCTGCTTCCGGACCTGCTGCAGGGCCACCGCGGAGCGCGGCTCGTCGCGCAGGCAGACGGGACGGAGATCAGGTCGCCGCAGGCGCTGCTGGTGGCGAACAATCCGTATGGAACCGGGGACGTAGCCGGCCTGAGCCGCCGGGCGCGGCTGGATCGCGGGATGCTCGGCGTGGTCGGTGTCAAGGTCCGCAGCGCCCGGCAGGCGGCCGACCTGCTCCGCGGCCGGAAGGCCGCCGGACTGAGGGTCCTGACTACCAAGAAGATTGAGGTCAGCGCCGACACGGCTCAGATCCCGGTCGGCATCGACGGTGAGGCGGTGTCGTTGCCGACGCCGGTGACCTGCACGATCTCCCCGTCCGCGCTCCGCGTCTGGGTGCCCAGGGACCGGCCGGGCGTCCCCGAACCGAAGCCCCAGGTGAACTGGGCCAGGCTGCGACACCTCGCGGGCTTCCACCGTGAGCACGCTGAAGTCACGCAGTGAGAGCCGCCTTGGATCGCGCGACGGGCATGGATGATGTGCTGCGCCGGGCCGGGGAATTGTCAGCGCGGACGATGATCTTCGACGTGGAGCCGCTGGTGGCTTACTGGGACGGCGGCCAGGAGGCCCTTGATCAGGGGATTACGCGGGTGCTCAGCGAGGTCGCGGTGCTCCCGGCTGTGCAAGTTCTGTGCTTTGCCACCAACTCCTCACGCCGCCCGTCGGTTGTACCCGACGGGGCCGGTGTGCGGGTGGTTTACCTGGCGTCGGCGGGTAAGCCGCTGCGGACCGCGGCGTACCGGGATTTTCCCCGGCCCGGGGTGGTGATCGGGGATCAGGTCGCCACGGACGGGATCCTGGCGCGGCGACTTGATTATGCGTTCGTCCTGGTCGACACGCAGTTGGCCGGAGTTCCTGCCGGGCCGCGGCTGATGGGGACCTACGGGCGGCTAGTACGGCCACTGTTCTTCACCCGGGCCGACTAAGCACCCGGGCGGCCCAGCGTCATTTGATGGCCTCGCTGGGCTGAGAACCGCGGTCGTCCGAGGGCGATCGTGCGGGAAGACCGCGCGCAGGAAATCATAGTGGATGGCGGCACCGGAATGCTGAGGGTCCGCTCATGGTTGCCTCAGAGAACAGCCGACTAGCAAAAATACCGGGGGAGGTGTGCGGTGCTAGTCAGCCTGATCGCGGCTATCGTCGCGGCAGTGCTGTACGGCGTGGCCTCGGTGATGCAGGCGATCGCGGTCCGCGCCGCCAGTAACAAGTCGGCCGCCGATGCCTCCGGGGGCGTGGATCCGCACCTGATGGTGCGGATGCTGCACCAGTGGCGGTTCGTGGCCAGCATCTGCCTCGACGCGCTCGGTTTCGTGGCCCAGCTCATCGCCTTGCAGCGGCTGCCGCTGTTCGCCGTCCAGGCGTTCGTGGCGTCGAACCTCGCGGTGACCGCCGTGGTGGCCTCGTGGGTGATCGGCGTGACCCTGTCCTGGCGGGAGTGGGCTGCGGTGATCGGGGTGGTGGCAGGCGTCGGTATGCTCGGCGCCTCAGCGGGCGCGGAAGGCGCCGCGCAGGTGGGCGCGGTGTTCAAGCTCGCCCTCATCGTGGCGATCGCGGGCCTGGCGATCGTCGGCCTGGCCGCGGCCAAGCTCAACGAGCCCTTCCGCACCACCGCGCTCGGCATGACCGCGGGTTTCGGCTACGGGATACTCAGCATCGCGGCCCGCGTGCTGACCGGGTTCTCGCCGCTCGAGCTGGCCCGTGACCCGGCCGCGTACGCGGTCGCCGCGGCCGGCATCATCTCGTTCATGTTCTACGCCACCGCCCTGGAAAGCGGCAGCGTGACGGTCGCCACCGCGGCCGTGGTGCTGAGCGAAACGATCCCGCCCGCCGTCATCGGGGTCGTCTTCCTGGGCGACCAGACGCGTCCCGGACTTGCTGTGGTCGCCTGGGCAGGCTTCTTCATCGCCGTCGCATCGGCCGTCATGCTGGCCAGATTCGGCGAGGCGCACCATACCGAAGACGTCGCGATGGCCGACGCGGTGGCCCGCCGGCAGGCAAATGCCGGGCCGGCCGCCGCCGGCCTGTTATCCTGGGGGCCCGTGGACCTGCAGCTTTTCAGTGCCCAATTGGACACCGCCCTACCGGACACCACGGGAGCCTCATAGTGGCCGCATCATCACTCCATCCACGGCCTATGCAAACCAGACATCTCTTCGTCACCGGAGGCGTCGCCTCCAGCCTGGGCAAGGGACTGACCGCATCCAGCCTGGGCCGCCTGCTGAAACTGCGGGGCCTGCGGGTCACGATGCAGAAACTCGACCCTTATCTCAACGTCGACCCGGGCACCATGAACCCCTTCCAGCACGGCGAGGTGTTCGTGACCGACGACGGCACCGAAACCGATCTCGACGTCGGCCACTACGAGCGCTTCCTGGACACCAACCTGGCCGGTGAGGCGAACGTGACCACCGGCCAGATCTACTCCACGGTGATCGCGAACGAGCGCCGTGGCGCCTACCTCGGCGACACCGTGCAGGTCATCCCGCACATCACCAACGAGATCAAGTCCCGGATCCTGCAGATGGCCGGCGACGACGTCGACGTGGTGATCACCGAGGTGGGCGGGACCGTCGGCGACATCGAGTCGCAGCCGTTCCTGGAGGCCATCCGCCAGATCAGGCACGAGATCGGCCG
>JBAUAY010000344.1:0-7844 GCA_049676235.1 Streptosporangiaceae bacterium | reverse complement strand
TCGTGGCGGCGGGCGAGTCTGCGGCCGCGCAGGCTCTGCTGGGCAAGGTCGTCGCTGCGGCGGGCGGCGGAATGTACTCGCAGTACCGGTCGGTCAACGTCGCGCTGTGCCTGGAGCTCCCGGCCGGAGCGACGGCGATCGAAGGCGCAGCCTCGTTCGTGAACCCGATGACGGTGCTCGGCATGGCCGAGACCATGCGGATGGAGAATCACAGCGCGCTGGTGCACACAGCCGCAGCCTCCAACCTCGGCCAGATGCTCAACCGGCTCTGCATCGAGCAGCAGATTCCGCTCGTGAACATCGTGCGGAAGTCAGACCAGGAAGCGATGCTCCGCGCGGCTGGTGCCGTCCACGTCTGCAACTCGACGTCCGCCGGCTTCATGGCCGAGCTGACCGCCGCGCTCCAGGCAACCGGTGCCACGCTTGCCTTCGACGCCATCGGCGGCGGCCGGCTGGCGAGCCAGATCCTGACGGGCATGGAAGCCGCCGCTGGCGCCGCCGCGGGCGGTTACAGCAGGTACGGGTCGGCCGTGCACAAGCAGGTCTACATCTACGGATCGCTTGACCGAGGCCCGACCGAGCTGATCCGTAGCTATGGCATGGCCTGGGGCATCGGCGGGTGGCTGCTGACGCCGTTCCTGCAGAAGATCGGCCTGGCCCGCGTCGCGCAGCTGCGTGACCAGGTCGCTGCCGGGCTCAGGACTACGTTCGCCAGCAGCTACACAGCGCAGGTATCACTCCCAGGCGCGCTCTCCCTGGAAGCGATCGCTGACTACGGCCGGCAGGCGACCGGCTCGAAATACGTCATCATCCCGAGCCGCGCCGCCTAGCCCTGCTACAGCTCGTCGTCGAGGTGGACCAGGCCCACCTCGGTAACCCGCCGCGGGGAGACGTTCCACGTCGACGCGGCCTCAGCCTGGGTTGGCAGTGCCGCCGCCAGCGTCATCTCTTCGACGACTCGTCTTCGGCCGCGAGAAGCTTCACCATCAAGGCGATGAACTGCCGCCGCTGCGCATTTGTCAAAGGTTTCAGGACTTGCTCCTGAATATCGTCGATGACGTTGTCGAGTTCCCGGAGTTGTTCGACTCCAGCCGGGGTGATGGTGACGATGTTACGACGCCTGTGCCCGGGGTCGACAGACCGCTCGACGAGCCGACGTGACTCGAGCTCGGACAGCGCCGCCGTGACGTCACTGCGATCGATCCCGGTCCCGCGGCCCAGGTCAGCCTGGCTCGCGGGCCCCCACTCCTCGAGCGCAGCCAAGAGGCGGTAGTGATAACTGCGAAGGCCGCGGCCGCATGACTGGAAGCCGGCGGCGAGGAGACCCGACGAGCGAGCGAAGGTCCGGCTTATGAGCCAGGTCGGACGATCCCTAACGCGGGCGGGAGTACGGCTTGGCGGGTGATCCATCGGCATAGGCAGACATTACCAGTTTGTTGGCGCGGCCAACGTTTGCTATGTTGGCCGCACCAACATTAACTCTATCTAGGAGACCGGCTCATGGACGAACCAGCCACCAGCGGACCCGAACGGATCCTGGTCATCGGCAGAAGCCCGAGCGTGATCCTTGACGCTGCCGACATCCTGCGAAGCAAGGGCTTCCACGCAGATGCAACGAACCAGTTCGACGAGGTACTGACGGAGTACGACACCACGAACATCGATGTCGTCGTCTTCGGTGGCATGGTTCCGCCTCACGCCAAGCAGTACCTCAGAGAAGAGATCTCCAAGGTCAACGGCCACGTCGCCTTCGTACAGGGACTCGCCGGAATCGCAGGCCTCATCGCCGCCCAGGTTGAGGGCGTCACGTCGACTGCCGGAGACGACAGCGGCGTGGCATATGACACGACGAACAGAACGGTGCAGCTCACCCTGCAGGAACCGGCCCGGGTAGTCGTCGAGGCTTGGTGGGCCACCTCATTCACGCCGCCCGAGCCGACGAGCACCTCGATGCGTGTGATGGACTCCAACCTCGATTCAGGGGAGTACTTTATTCCGCTCCCCGCCGAGGTTCCGCCCGTGGCGTCGTTCGTCACCGTGTCCGCCGGGCCAGTCGTCCGCGCGTTCACGGTTGGCGGAATGCCAGAGGCAGTAATGCGCATGGTCCCGGCCGGCGACCCGACGCAGCCCCCCGCGCTCCCTCCGGTCCGAGCGGTGGCGACCCACAGCCATGACTGACAAGCCGGGCACCCCAGCCGTACGGACCATGCGCCCGCAGGGACTGGTCAATCTCGTGGTACGCGGCCTGCTGCGCACCCCGGGCCTAAGCCGGATCATCGGTAGCCGCCTGGTAACGCTGTACGTGGCGGGACGAAAGTCAGGACGCAGGTACACAGTGCCCGTCTCCTACCTGGCCCAAGGTGACGACCTCCTCATCGGCACCAGTTCCGGCTGGGCCCGGAACCTTCGGACAGGCGAGCCTGTGGCCTTCAGGTTCAAGGGAAAGACCAGGCTGGCAGACGTCCAGACTTTGACCGCTGAGCCCGACGTCGTCCCGGCATACGCACACATGGCGGCCGCTAATCCGGCGTTCGCCCGCTTCAGCAGGGTTCACGTGGATCAGGACGGCAACGCCAGCCACCGGGACCTGCACCTGGCCTGGGTTGCAGGCGCGCGGGTCATCAAGCTCACGCCCCGGTAACCCGCGGCTTCCCCTCGTGCCGTCGGGTCCACACCACTGGCGTCACGCCTTGACTTGTGAGGTCGGCTGGCCCTTCCCGGGCGATCCATTCAGCGGCCGCCAGCGAAGCCCCAGGACCTGGCAAGACTAGGCGCTGCTGCAGTTATCCACATTTCCACAGGCCCGGTTGTCCACAGTTTCACAGGAGCTGACCTGCGACTTTGGCCGAATTATCCACAAAACTATGCACAGGAAGTTATCGTGGCAGGTCAGAAGGCTTCGGGTGAGCACCAGTCAAGGGAGGAAGCCGTGATATCACGCGACGCGCGCTCCCGTCAGGCGGGCCGGAGGTGACCTTGATGCGCATCGCCTGCTAGCCAGGGCGGTCCCGGCCGGTGTTCACAGCACGCGGCCGGGGCCTTTTCGTCGGACGAAACCCTCAGGAGGAATCCCGGCATGTTCAGTATGGCAGTTGTTGCCATGCGCAGGCGCAGCTTTGCCGCGGCGACCGCGCTGGCCCTGAGCATTCGGACATTAGCGTCGCGAACGAGGTCGCGGGGAGCTATCCAGCGCCAGCTCGCCGCACAGGAATCGTGGATCATGGACGGGGACTTCGGTCCCTATGACCTCATCGAGGTTCGGCTTCGGGCCGCGGACGCCGTTGTGTTCCTGGATTTCTCGTCATTGCGTTGCGCCTGGCGAGCGATCCGGCGCTCACGCGATCGCGCCGACTTCTGGAGGTGGCTGCTTACCTATCGCCGCCGCAGTCGTCCGCCGATCCGGCAAGCGATCGCTGCGCATGCCGGTGACGCCGACATCCACGTCCTTGCCACCCCGCGCGCGGTCAGGCGATTCGTCGCGAGGATAGCCTCCGACATGCAGGTCCCGTCTTGACGGTCCTGGAGGATGCCGATCGCAAGCGCGGAACTGGCGCCAGGGCAGAGCCGGCTGTATAGCTTGAATCCAGGTTGATAAAGGAGGCGGCCATGGAGCTGACCCCGGGGAAGGTTGCCGTCGTTACCGGGGCCGCCAGCGGCATCGGCTTGGCGCTGGCCGAGCGCTTCGCCCAGGCTGGCCTCGATGTGGTTCTGGCCGATGTCGAGCAGCCCGCGTTGCAGGCCGCCGAGCAGAAGGTCGCGGGCCTGGGCGCCAAGACGCTCGCCGTGCCTACCGATGTCAGCGACGAAGCGGCAGTGAATGCCCTGGCGGCTGCCGCGGTTGACTGCTTCGGCGCGGTGCACGTGGTGTGCAACAACGCGGGCGTGGCCAGCGATGCCGACCCGTGGTTTGGCCCGCTCTCCACGTGGAGGTGGGTGCTTGGAGTCAACCTGTGGGGAGTGATCCACGGGATACGGGCCTTCCTGCCGCTGCTGGCCACGCAGCGCGAAAGCTGCATCGTCAATACGGCGAGCGCCGCCGGGCTGATCCCGGCAACTCAGCCCCCCTACGATGCGGCCAAGCATGCCGTGGTCGCTCTTTCCGAGGACCTCTACCGGGCGATGAAGGTGGCGGGGCTTCCTGTCGGGGTCAGCGTCTTGTGCCCAGGCTGGGTTCGCACCAGCATCTACCAGGCCAAACGCAACTGGCCGGGGAGCCTGGGCGAGGTTCCCCCACCCGCGGCGACCGCCGGGATAGTCAGTCCGCACGTTCGGCGCGTAATAGACGAAGGGATGGCACCTGCCGCGGTGGCCGACCTAGTGGCAGACGCCATCGCCGCGGACCGGTTCTGGGTATTCACCGACCCCCATTTCACCGAGATGGCGCTCGACCGGTGGCAGCGTATCGCCGAAGGCCAAAACCCCCAGGCTGAGCTCGACCTACCCGGCTTCCCGCCAGCCAAGGAGTTCACCGCGGAGATCCGGCGGCTGCTGACGGGCCAATAGGGTGCCCCGAGGCTTCCGGGACCGTCCAGTAGGCGACGTGTTTGCTCATGATCGCGGATTCGGTCTCGGTCATGTCGGCGGCGAACGTCGGCCGGGGCAGGATCACCTTGTCCATGTAGTACTTCATGGAAGTCCTCCTCGTTACTGACGATCGTGGCTTCGGTGCGTGGCCTCGCCTTAGGAGCAGAGGTGAGCGGATGCATCGCGGGTTCTTTCACTGCGGCCGGGAGGTGCGGGTGCGCGAGCCGGTGCCCTGAGGCAGCGGCTGGCAGGGCGCTGCCACGCCGGGTGCCGGTTTCCGTGCGATCACCAGGGCGCCCGCGGCGGCGAGGATCCAGGCGCTCTCGGCGATGATGAGGATGATCGCGAGGCTGAACGCGGTGGCGCTGAACAGCGCCGCCAGGCCCAAGATGATGCTGGCCGCGCCGAGGGCGACCGCAATGTGGCCGAACGCCCGCGGCAGGAGCCGGGAGCCCAGCACTACCGCGCCCAGCGGTAGCAGCAGGGGTGGCGCGATCAGGAACACGCGGCCGACGGCGTCGTTGCCGGGGCCGTCGATGAGGTCGAAGCTGACCGAGGCGGTGACCGCGTTGCCGTGGGCGACCGCCGCGGCGGCCGAGATGGTGAACGCCGCGTCGATCGGGCTCAGCGTCAAGATGACGGCCGAGGCGAGCAGGGTGACCCAGCCCGCCAGCCATGTCATGGCCCCGGCCAGGTTCACCACCCCGCGCGCGAAAAGCACGTAGGGAAACGGGCCGAACCCCTGGAGCCAGGCTGTCGCCAGGACGGCAGCGTGATGCTGGAGGACGAACCGGGTGATCGTGGCGGGCGGAGAGTCATCGCCTGGCACGTGGGCGGGGATCTGGAAGTGCGCGATGAGCATCGCGACGCCGGCGACTCCGGACAACGCCACCCAGATCCTGGTTGCTCGGCTGGACACTGACGGTCATTCCTTCCATGCGTGCTCGTGGGTTCCTGGCGGCTGCTGAGGCCGGGGCCAGGTCGATGCCGGCCTCGATGAGCTGGACGCCCCCGAAGCGGAGGTCGGCGGGCGGGTCATCGCTGGCCTGCGTCGATCATGGCGGTGATCTGCATGTCGCTGTCGGGCAGCGTGGCGGCGTGGAAGGTGCCGTGGGCGGCGGCGAAGCGGCCGGTTCCGCCGTCGATGACGCCGTCGAAGCTGGCCGGGCCCCGGGTGCCGGTGGCCGGCCACTGGATGGTCCAGTTGGTCTGCAGGTCGCCCTGGCCGGTGAGGATGACGATGTCCTGGCAGAGCACGTCTCGGTCGAAGGAGACGGTGCAGGCCTCGTTGTCGTGGCCGGCGGGCCTGCCGTCTTGGAGGATGCGGTCCTGGCCGATGATCCGGTCGCCGGGCACCAGCGGCCTGGTGGGGAAGCTGGTGATCGGCCCGGAGGCGGTGAAGAACCGGATGGCGGTCAGCTGGCTGGCGAAGGTCAGCTGTCCGGGGGCGTGCGGGGTGGCCTGCGCCGCGGCGGTTCCGGCGGCGCAGCCTGCTGCCGTGAGCGCGGCCAGCGTGCCCGCCGCGACTCGTGTCCTGATATGTATCGTGAATCCCTCCTCGGGGAGCCGGAGTCTGCGTCGCTAGCGTGCGTCGGCACCGGCCTGGCAGCCATCAGCCAGCTGGCTGATATCGCGATCGTCCAGGCACCCGCGGCGGGCCGGCTCGTTACCCCCGGTGCCGGATCGCCTCGGCGGCGAGCTGGGCGCGGGAGGTGATGTGAAGCTTGGCGAACACGTGCGCGAGATGGGTTTGCACCGTCCGGCGCGAGACGTACAGCCGCTGGCCGATCTGGGGGTTGGACAGTCCCTCGGCCACCGGGTCGACCACCGCCTGCTCGCTGGGGGTGAGGCTCTGCCAGCCGCTTTGCGCGCGGCGGTGCGTGACGTGGCGGCCACGGCGGATACCCATCCGCCGCAACGCGGCCTCGGCCCGGGCGAGGTCGCGTGCGGCGTCCAGGCGCTCATAAATGGTGATCGCCTGATCGAGGAGCTGACAGGCGCGGGCCACGTTGCCCTGTCGTGCGAACGCGGCGCCTGCATCCTCGGCGGCGAGTGCAAGCTCGAGCGGGTGCGACCCGCAGGCGTAGGCGCTGACAGCAGCGTCCAGAATGCCGACGTCATTCTCTGCCAGTCCCTGGCAGCGCAGCGCGGCGCCGGTGATCCAGGGCACCTCGTTGCGAGACGCCACGCTGGTGACCGCCGCCGCGACATCCCGGGCCCGGCCCGGATCACCGGCGGCCAGGGCGAGCCGGACCAGATCGGCCCCGATGACGGGGTATTCCCTGACGAGCCCGTAGCTGGCGCACCGGTCCCAGCACCCGCCGAGGATCGCGAGCGCCTGCGTGAGCTCGCCCTCGGCCTCAAGCAGAAGGGCCTGTGCCCACGCGGACCAGTTGCCCTGGCGGGGGGTGACCTCCGACAGCTGACCCGCGGTGACTCCTGCCACGTCCCGGGCGCCGGGCAGGTCGTTGCGGTGCAGCCTGATCAAGGACAGCAGGCCGCGGCCGAGGATGAGGCTATAGCTATGCCCGGTCTCGCTCGCCAGCTCGGCGCCCGCCTCGATCTCGGTGATCGCATCATCCCAGTGCCCCGCGATGAAACGCTCGAACGCGCGAACCGCGTGATAGCTGGCCAGGGGCCAGCGGATGCCGTGTTCCTCGCTGATCCGCCTGCCGGTTTCAATCGTGGTCCTGGCCTCATCGAGCCGGTCAAGCGCTACGAGAATGTAACCGCGGGGAATGTGGACCGGATACCGGTGTCCCAGCCTGCCGGGGCTCTGGTCAGCCAGCAGCACGGCATCATCGGCGATCTGCAGCGCCTCCCGGAGGTGGCCGCGGTTTTCAGAAACCACAGCGAGCGAGGCCATGGCGATACTCGTGGCGGCGTGATCGCGGGCCGATACCGCCGCCGACCGTGCGTCCCCGGCGGCGGCTGCGGCACCGTCGAGGTCCAGCAATCGCAGCCGGGCGAAGCTCGCCCACGCCTGGGCCTCGGCCCGTTCGGCGCCGGTGAGCAGGGCCGACTGGCATGCCCGCTCCAGCTCGCAAAGGCTGTCGCGTGCCCGTCAAGCCGATAGCAGGGCGTGCCCGAGGCATACCCGGACCGCATCCTCCAAGGATGGGTCCAGGTCCCGGTCGAGCAGCAGCCGGCAGGCCGTTTCGGCGTCGGTGACGCGCCCGGCCCACATCAGGCTGCTGGCCCGTTCGGCGAGCAGGCGGTCGCGGCCGAGATCCCCAGGTGCCATCAGCCCGATCGCCCGGTCCAGCAGATCCGCGGCGACATCGGGTGACCGCGGCGCCGCCTGGCGGGCCGCCCTGCCC
>JBAUAY010000343.1:0-2406 GCA_049676235.1 Streptosporangiaceae bacterium | reverse complement strand
CGCGGACGCCGCGGCCCGGATCGCCGGGTATCACCTGACCGCGCTGACGCTGATCGCGGCTGATCCGGAGGCCGAGCACGGGCGGCAGTCCCTGCTGTCGGCTGAGGAGCTGAGGTTCCAGCTCGACGGGCTGGCCGGGCCGCGCCGGGAGCGGCCGGACCGGCGGGCGCACGAGCTGTTCGAGCAGCGGGTGCGGGCGCATCCGGACGCCGTCGCGGCCGTGTGCGGTGACCGGCAGTGGACCTACGCCGAGCTGAACGCCCGCGCGAACCAGCTGGGCCGGGCGTTGCGGGCGCGGGGGCTGCGCCGCGAGGGTGTGGTCGCGGTGGTGACCGAGCGGAACCTGGACTGGATGGCCGCGGTGCTGGCGGTCTTCAAGGCCGGCGGCGTGTACCTGCCCATCGAACCGCATTTCCCGGCCGACCGGATCGCGGTCACGCTGGCCCGGGCCGGCTGCGAGCTGGTGCTGACCGAGCCGGGCAGCACCGCCAGCCTGGGCCCGGCGCTGGACTCGCTGCCCGGCGTCCAGGTGCTGCTGGTCGACGTGGCCTACGCCGAGCATCACGCCGGTACTGATCTCGGCGTGGCCGTCGCGGCGGACCAGCTGGCCTATATCTATTTCACCTCGGGGTCCACCGGGGAGCCGAAGGGCGCGATGTGCGAGCACGCGGGCCTGCTGAACCACCTGTACGCCAAGATCGAGGACCTGCGGATCGGCGCGGGGCAGGTGGTGGCGCAGACCGCGCCGCAGTGCTTCGACATCTCGCTGTGGCAGCTGCTCGCCGGGGTGCTGGCCGGCGGGCGGACCCTGCTGGTCGGGCAGGAGGTGATCCTGGACGCCGGGCGGTTCCTGGACACGATCGCCGGCGGGCGGGTCGCGGTGGTGCAGGTGGTGCCGTCGTACCTGGAGGTGGTGCTGTCCTGCCTGGACGCCCGTCCCCGGGAGCTGCCGGACCTGCGGTGCGTGTCGGTCACCGGGGAGGCGCTGAAGCCGGAGCTGGCGCAGCGCTGGTTCGCGGCCGGGCCCGGGATCACGCTGGTCAACGCGTACGGGCTGACCGAGACCTCCGATGACACCAACCACGAGGTGATGGACCGGGCGCCGGCCGGCGGGCGGGTGCCGCTGGGCCGCCCGGTCGGCAACGTGCGCGTCTACGTGGTCGGGGAGGACCTGGCGCCGGTGCCGCTGGGCGCGGCCGGGCTGATCGCGTTCTCCGGGGTGTGCGTGGGCCGCGGGTACGTCAACGACCCCGAGCGGACCCGGCAGGCCTACCGGGCCGATCCGCACCACCCGGGCCAGCGGCTCTACCTGGGCGGGGATTACGGCCGGTGGCAGCCCGACGGCAAGCTGGAGTTCCTGGGCCGCCGGGACAGCCAGGTCAAGATCAGCGGCTTCCGCATCGAGATCGGCGAGATCGAGAACACCCTGCTCCGGGTCCCCGGCGTCCGCGACGGCGCCGTGGTGGCCGCCGGGCGGCCCGGCCAGGGCCAGCGCTTGGTGGCCTTCTACACCGGCCCGCAGCCACTGCAGGCCGGCGCCCTGCGGGACCGGCTGGGCACCTCGCTGCCCGGATACATGATCCCGGCGGCCTTCTGCTGGCGGGAGAGCCTGCCGCTGACCGCCAACAGCAAAATCGACAAGACGACGCTGACCGCGCTCGCCGGAGAACTCAGCGAGACCGCAGCCGGGCTGGACCACGACGCTCCGGGCACGCCCGCCGAGCGGCGGCTGGCCGCTGCCTGGGCGACGGTGCTCGGCATCCCGCAGGATCAGATCAGCCGGCGCGACAACTTCTTCGACCGGGGCGGCAGCTCGCTGTCGGCCGTGAAGCTGGCCATCACCCTGGACCGCGCGGTGTCCCTCAAAGACCTCACCCGGCACCCGGTGCTCGCCGACATGGCCGCGCTGATCGACGGGAAAACCGAACAAGACGGGAAGCCCGAACGGACCGACGGGCTGCTCCAGCCGCTGCTCGAACCAGACGGCGGGCCCGGCGCGGCTCTGGTGTGCTTCCCCTACGCCGGCGGCAACGCGGTGAACTTCCAGTCCATGGCCACCGCCCTGCGCGGTAGCGGGCTGGCCGTCTACGCCGTCGAGCTGCCCGGCCACGACCTGGCCGCCGGGAACGAGCCGTTCGCGTCGCTGGCCCAGGTGGTCGATCAGGTCGCCGACGAGATCACCCGGCGCGGCCTGCGGCGGGTCCTGCTCTGGGGCCACTCGTCCGGCACCGCGTTCGCGCTGGCGACGGCCGCGAAGCTACAGCAGCGCCAGGTAGACGTCGAGCGGGTGTTCCTCGGCGCGCAGCTGCCCGGTGACCCCGCCGGCCGGCGCGCCGCCATCGGCGGGCTGACCGGGCGGAGCATTGCCGAGATCGCCGCCGGGCTGAGCGCGGACGGCGGCTACAC
>JBAUAY010000342.1:0-5701 GCA_049676235.1 Streptosporangiaceae bacterium | reverse complement strand
GACCAGCACCCCGTGGCCGTCGCCGCGCGGGGCCGCCGCCAGGCCGGGCGCGGCCAGCAACAGGGCGGCCAGGTCGGCCAGCCCGCGGATGGGCTCGGTCAGCAGCAGTCCGGCCGATGGCCCGCCGGCCCGGTGCCCGTCACCTGCGCCCGGCGACGCGGCATCGCCGGTCCCCCTGGAGCCTCCCCGAACGAGGTACATCACTGTCCTCCGTGCGCGTCGTCGCGGCAGCCTAGGCAAGGCGGTGATACACACTTAATATATGTCTCACTGACCGGAATTTCCCCTCCAGCAAAGATGCGCCTTTAGGGGGCGGGGATGAGCTTCAACCTGGCCACCATCTTGACCGAGGCGACGCTGGCCGCGCCGGACGCCCCGGTCTGCCGCGTCGGCGGGAACCCGATCACATACCGCGAGCTTGACGACCTGTCGGGCCGGGCCGCGGCCGGGCTGCGCGAGACCGGGCTGAGCCCGGGCCAGGTGGTGGCGCTGCAGCTGCCGAACATCCCGCAGTTCCTGATCGCCTACTTCGGCGCGCTCAAGGCCGGGCTGGTGGTGCTGCCGCTCAATCCGCTGCTGATGGCGCCCGAGCTCGAATACCACCTGACCGACTCGGCGGCGGCCATGCTGATCGGGTTCGAGGGGCTGCACGCCGAGGCGGCCAAGGCCTGCGAGACGACCGGGATTCCGCTGTACCTGGTCAGCGCCGGCCGGGACCCGAATGCCCCAGATAGCCCGCTGCCTGACGGTATCCGGCCGGTCACCGAACTGATCAGCAGCGCGCCGCTGGACGAGCCGGGCGGCGACGTCGAGCCCCGCGGCCCCGATGACACCGCCGTGCTCGTCTACACCAGCGGTACCACGGGCAAGCCGAAGGGAGCCGAGCTCACCCATTTCCAGCTGTACATGAACTGCACGGTCGCGGGCGGCCTGTTCGGGGTCCGCAGTGACGACGTCGTCCTGGCGGTGCTGCCGTTCTTCCACGTGTTCGGACTGTCATCGGTGATCAACATTTTCGTCCGGCACGGCGGTTGCCTGTCGATCCTGCCGCGCTTCCAGCCTTCCGCGGTGCTGGACGCCCTCGAGGGCGACCGGTGCACCGTGATCGGCGCCGTGCCGACCATGCTGCACGCCATGGCTCAGATGGACATCACCGGCCGCGACCTGTCGGCGCTGCGGGTCGCGGTGTCCGGCGGCGCGTCGCTGCCGGAAGACATCATGCGCACCTTCGAGGACAAGTACGGCATCGAGGTGCTCGAGGGCTACGGCCTGACCGAGACCGCGAGCTCGTGCTCGTTCAACCGGCCGGGCGACCGGAAGGTCCTGTCGATCGGCAAGCCGCTGTGGGGCGTGCGGATGCGGGTGGCTGATCCTTCTGGTCAGCCGTTGCCACCGGGACGGGATCACGTCGGGGAGATCCTGATCCGCGGGCACAACGTGATGAAGGGGTACCTGGGGCGGCCCGAGGCTACCGCGGAGACGCTGCGCGGCGGGTGGCTGCACACCGGCGACCTGGGCTACATGGACGAAGACGGCTTCTACTTCATCGTCGACCGGGCGAAGGACCTGGTGATCCGCGGCGGGTACAACGTCTACCCCCGGGAGATCGAGGAGGTCCTGTACGCCCACCCCTTGGTGCTGGAGGCGGCCGTGATCGGTAAGCCGGACGAGCGGCTCGGTGAGGAGGTCGTGGCCGTGGTAGCGCTCCGCGAGGGCGCTTCGCTCAGCGCCGAGGAGATCATCGCCTACTGCCGGGAGCGGCTGGCGGCCTACAAGTACCCGCGGGAGATCCGGTTCCTGCCCGAGCTGCCCAAGGGACCCTCCGGCAAGATCCTCAAGGCCGCCCTGCGGGAGGGGTAAGGCCGGGCGGGAACAGCTCGTCCATCCGTGCCCTGGTGCTGGTGACCCGGTTACCGGCACCGAACGACCGGACGTAGACCGGCTGGCCGATCGGTTCTTTTGCGGCCGTAAGCAGGTCAAGGAGGTCCGGGTCATCGCCCTTGGCCACGAAGCGGCTTCCGGCGGCATCGAGGCGACCGACGACGATGCCGGTGCGGGCGCCGTCGCGCGCGTGCCTGACGGTATAGGTCTCGATGGTGGCCGGGCCGTCGGCGTAGTGGGCCTGCTCCGGCGCGGGCCAGCCGTCGATCTCGGCTTGCAGGCCGGCGCCGCGGTCCGGCCTCCAGGCGGCGGCAGTGCAGTACACCCCGGCGGAGTACTTGCTCATGATGCCGCCGTTGGCGCCGACCAGCCCGTAGCTGCCGGGCGCGCTGCGGGCCCGCTGGATGGTTTCGGCGATGGCATGCATGGAGTAGTTGTTGCCCGGGCCGCCGAAGAACGGCAGTCCGCCGGTGACGGTGAGGCCCCGCGGATCTTCGGGGTCAAGGCCGAGCCCGTCGCAGATGTTGAACACCGGCGCGGGAAAGCAGCTGTACAGGTCGATCGTGGTCAGTTCCTCCGCGCCGATGCCCGCTTGGTCGAGGGCATGCCGCACGGCCATGACCGACGCCGGGCCGGCCGACAGGTCCGCTCGGTCCAGAAGGTCCCGTTCGCGCAGGTCCGCGTGGCCGTGCAGGAACACCCACCGTTCTTGCGGGATGCCCAGGCGCCGCGCCGCGCTCACCGAGGTCAGCAGCACGGCGGCGCCCTGGTTGACCTTTTCCCTGGCCACGATGTACCGGGTGTACGGGTCGGCGATGGGCCGATTCGCCTCGGTCGGCGTGACCAGTTCGGCCGCGCTGCGCTGCACCGGCGCCGCGGCGTGCGGGTTGGCCGCGGCGACCTCGCTGAACGGCGCGAACAGCGCGCCCATGGCGGCCGCGTACTCCTGGCGGGTCTGCTTGAGGCGAGCCCGCCGGGCGTTGTCGATGAGCGCGTACTGGCTGGGCGCGCCGGTGAGCCCGTGCGCGGCCAGGTGCCTGGACATCATGCCGCTCAGCCCGTACCCGCGGTCTTCCAGGCTGCCCGCGGCGTGTTCGGTGAAGTCGGGCTTGGAGTCGGCCTGGGCCAAGTGCACGATGGTGGAGATGGCCTCCGACCCGAAGAGCAGCGTCACCTGGCTGCCACCGTCGGCGATCACCGCGGCGAACTCGTTGACCAGGTGCTGCGGGGCCTGGCCGCCGGATACCTCAAGGACGGCGCGGGCCGGGCTCGCGGCGATCCGGCCGGCCACTGACCGGGGATAATTGTCCGAACGGCCCAGGGGTGCCCGCGCTCCCGGAACGGAATTCTCGAACTGCCGGACGCCGACCACCGTATCGATCGCCGCCGCTACCGCGGCCGGGTCGGCCCCGGTGTCGGCCAGCGCCTCGCGGGCCGCGTCAGCGGCCAGGTCGACCGGCGAGCGCTTGCGGTAGGCCTGGGCGTCGAGGCGTTCGGACGCCTGGCCGACCCCGACCACCACGGGGGTGCGGGGATCGAGGGACGGCTGGTTCATGACCGCTCGCTGCTGATCTGGTCGCTGCTGATCCGATCGGGCCCTGCTGGCGGCATCGCGCGCTCCCCGGTGGCTATGACTGAACGACTCACGTTCATTTATTCTGCGCCGTCGGCCCGGGTTGACGTTCGGGCCTGGGCCGGAACATCCTGAGCTACCCGGGACATGCGTCCCGTGACATCGGGACCGAAAGGGCCGATCGTGGGTATGTGGATGTGGGCCTTCAGGAACGGTCGGTGGCCGCCGTGCGGCCGAGGTTGCTGACGGTCGCCGGGCTGGCCTGGGCGGCTGCCGCGCTGACCACGATCGTGACGTTCGGCGCAGCGGTGCTGGCTGCTGTGGGCCACGACCTAATATCCCTTTTCCTGCTCCCGCAGGCACTTGCCTTCACCTGGATAGGTTGCGTACTGCTTGTCCGGCGGCCCGGCCACCCGATGGGTCCGCTGCTGTGCCTGATCGGGCTCGTCGATGCGGTCAGCCAGGTACCGTTCGCGTACGCGCGGTACACCGTGGCGCACTCGCACGGCAAGCTGCCATTCGGGACCGCGATGCTGTGGGCGAACACGTGGGCGTTCGCGCCGGCCACCGCCCTGGTCGGGCTGATCCTGGTGCTGGTCTTCCCCGAAGGCAGGCTGCTGTCGCCGCGGTGGCGGCCCGCGCTGTGGGCCGCCCTGGCCTTCATCCCGCTGGCGGTGGTCGGCTACGGGTTCATCCCGCAGAGCATGGGGGTCCTGCTCAACAACCTGCCCAACCCGTATACCGTGCCCAGGCTGACCACCTTGTTCGAGGTGCTACAGGGCCTGGCGGTAACCTGCTTGCTGGCCGCCGCCATCGCGGCGGCAGCCAGCCTGACGCTGCGCTGGCGCCGGGCGGACCCGACAAGGCGGCAGCAGCTCAAGTGGTTCCTCGCCGTGCTGCCGCTCGTGGCCGTGACGATCTTCGCGACCGTGATACTCCCCGGCCCGTGGAGCGTCGGCTTCGGTGTGGTGGCCGGCACCCTGCTGCCGGTGGCAATCGGCGTCGCGGTACTGCGGTACGGGCTGTATGAGATCGAAACCCTGCTGAGCCGGGCGGTACTGTACGGCTTGCTCACCGCCGGGGTGGCCGGGGTCTACCTGGCCGTGGTGGTGGTGGCCCGCACGCTGTTCGGCGTGCAGGGCCGCGGGCTCGTCGTGCAGGTCGTCGCCACGGTGCTGGCCGCCGCCGCCTTGCTGCCGCTGCACGACACGCTGCAGCGACGGGTGAACCGGCTGTTCTACGGCGACCGTGGCGCACCCTACGAGGCCCTGGCCAGGCTCGGCCGCCGCATGGAGGTTTCGGCCGACGCCAAGACGTGGCTGAACTCGGTAGTCAAGACCATCGCGGATAGCCTGCGGCTTTCGTACGTCGCCCTGGAGCTTCAGCTCGGCGACGGGTGGAGCCCGGCAGCCGCCTACGGTGAGACCCCGGCTGATGTGGCCGCGTTCCCACTGACTTTCCAGGGCGAGACCGTCGGGCGGCTCCTGGTGGGCACGCCGTCGCCGAGTGGGCGGCTCCGCCCCGACGACGAACGGCTGCTGGCCGACCTCGCCCGGCAGGCAGGACCGGCCACCCACGCGGTGGCGCTGCGCCGGGCGCTCGACGCCTCGCGGGCAGGCCTGGTGACGGCGCAGGAAGAGGAGCGGCGGCGGCTCCGCCGCGACCTGCACGACGGCCTCGGGCCGACGCTGGCCGGCCTGACACTGGGCCTGGACACCGCTCGGGCCCGCTCGAGCGGGCAGCCGGAACTGAAAGAATTGCTGGGCAGGCTCAAGGCCGAGACGCAGCGGGCCGTGGCCGACATCCGCCGCATCGTCTACGGGCTCCGGCCGCCCGCGCTTGATGAGTTCGGCCTGGTCGGGTCGCTGCGCGAGGAGGTCGGCCGACTGCAGTACGAAGCACCCGCGCTCGCCGTTACCCTGGACGCTCCCGCCGATGGCCTGACCGACCTGCCCGCGGCGGTCGAGGTGGCCTGCTACCGGATCGTGACCGAGGCGCTGACCAACGTCACGAAACACGCGCACGCCACGAAGTGCTCGGTGCGCATCCGGCTCGATCACGACCTGGACGTGGAGGTGCGCGATGACGGAGTGGGCCTGCCGGAAGGCTGGCGGTCCGGTGTCGGCGTCGCGTCGATGCGCGAGCGCGTCGCCGAACTCGGCGGGGACCTGGTGATCGAGCCCGTCGTTCCGCACGGAACCAGGATCAACGCCCGCTTGCCCGCCCGGGAGCCATCATGACCGAACC
>JBAUAY010000341.1:0-3530 GCA_049676235.1 Streptosporangiaceae bacterium | reverse complement strand
GGATGCTCTTCCGCCAGGCCATCGACGTAACGCTACCTTGCGGCGCCGGTCAGGGCTTAACCTGGCGCTGACTCCGAACTGGGCCCGGCCTCCGATGACGGGAGGGGCGCATGCTCCCACCCAGGCTGATCCGCCGCCTCGTGCTGGCGCCGCTGGTGGTCATCCTGGCGATCGGGTTCCTGGTGCTCTCGCCGTTCCTGGCGCTGCTGGCCCTGGTGTTCGGCCTGGCGGCGCGGCCGCGGGCCGGCCAGATGCGGAGCCTGCGGCTGGTGTGCTTCGTGCTGGTCTGGTTCGTGGGCGAGACTGTGGCCATGGTCGTGCTGGCGGGACTGTGGGTGGTGAGCGGGTTCGGCGGGCGGCTGCGCACCGAGCCCTACCAGAGCCGCCACTACGCGGTCATGCGCTGGTTCCTCGACCTGATGTACCGCGGGGCCGAACGGACGTACGGCCTGCGGGTCGAGGTCGACGAGCCGGAGCTCTCCGCTTCGGAGTCGGCGGCCCGGCTGGCCCGGCCGGTCATCGTGCTCAGCAGGCACGCCGGTCCCGGGGACTCTCTGCTGCTCGTGCACCAGCTGCTGAGCGTCTACCAGCGGCGGCCGCGGGTGGTGATGAAGGCCACGCTGCAGCTCGATCCCAGCGTGGACATCGTGGGCAACCGGGTGCCGAACGTGTGGATCAAGAGCCGCCAGACCGGTGAGAGCATCTTCACCAGGGAGATCGAGCGGCTGGCTCGCGGGCTCGACCAGAACGGCGCGCTGGTCATCTTCCCTGAGGGCGGGAACTGGACACCGCACCGCTGGCGCCGGGGGATCCGGCGACTCGAGCACCAGGGACGTTCGGACCTAGCGGCGCGAGCCAGGGACATGCCGAACCTCCTCCCGCCGCGCCCCGGCGGGACGCTGGCGGCCATCTCGGCCTGTCCCGACGCTGACGTGATCTTCGTGGCGCACGCGGGGCTGGACAACATCGTCACCGTGGGCGACGTCTGGGGGAAGTTCCCGATCAACCAGGTCATCCGGGCGAAGTGGTGGCGGGTTCCGGTTGATGAGGTACCGCGTGAGCTTGACCACGAGGGCAAGGTGCAGTGGCTGTACGACTGGTGGGAACGGATCGACACCTGGATCTCGGAGAACCGGCCCGGGAACGCTGCGGTCCCGGAGGTCGTCGCTACGCCCGAGGAGGAGACCGCGGAACCGGTCGGGGAGTTAATCAGGAATCCAGGTACGCCAGCACCGCGAGGACGCGCCGGTTGTCGTCGTCCGAGGGGGCCAGGTCCAGCTTGGCGAAGATGCCCGCCGCGTGCTTGCTTACTGACTTTTCCGTGATGAACAGCCGCTGCGCGATCGCGACGTTGGAGCGGCCCTCGGCCATCAGCGCGAGCACCTCGCGTTCCCTGGGGGTCAGCCGGGTCACCGGCTCGGCGCGAGAGCGCCGGGTCATCAGCTTGCCCACCACCTCGGGGTCGAGCACGGTGCCGCCCGCGGCCACGGTGCGGATGGCCGCGGTGAACGCCTCGTCGTTGAACACCCGGTCCTTGAGTAGGTAGCCGACGCCGCCCGCCTGGTCGGCCAGCAGCTCGCGAGCGTAGAGCTGCTCTACGTACTGCGAGAGGATCAGCACCGGCAGGCCGGGTACCCGGGCGCGGGCCCGCAGGGCCGCGCGCAGCCCGTCGTCGGTGTGCGTGGGCGGCAGCCGCACGTCCACGATGCCCACGTCGGGACGTTGCTCGACCAGCGCTTCGAGCAGTTCCGGGGCGCTGGCCACCGCGGCGGCGATCTCGAAGCCGTGCGCGGAAAGCAGCCGGACCAGGCCCTCTCTCAGCAGGAAGAGGTCTTCGGCGATGACAATGCGCACGGCACCTCGATGACGACGATGGTCGGGCCGCCCGGCGGGCTGTTCACCGCCAGGATGCCATCAAACGCGGCCAGCCTGCGTTCCACCCCGGCCAGCCCGGTGCCCTGGGCCGGGTCGGCGCCGCCCCAGCCGTCGTCGGTGACCTGCGCCCGTAGCATGCCCCCGCCAGCCAGCAGAGTGTGACCCAGCTGAATCCGAACGCTGTGGGCGCGTGCGTGCTTGGCCGCGTTAGCCAGCACCTCGGCCACCGAGAAGTAGACGGCCGAGGCAACAGGCAGCTCGACCTCGCCGCGGATGTCGATGTCGAGCTCAACGGGCAGCGGCGCATCCAGCGCCAGGGCGCGGATCGCGTCGGTCAGCCCGCGGTCGGCGAGCACCGGCGGGTAGATGCCGCGCACCAGGTCGCGCAGCTCGGTCAGGGCGCGGGAGGAGGACTCCTTGGCCTCGATCACCAGCGCGAGCGCCGCCTCAGGGCTGGTGGGGAACAGCCGTTCGGCCGCTTGCAGGCTCATGCCGAGCGCGACAAGGCGAGCCTGGGCTCCGTCGTGCAGGTCGCGCTCGATGCGGCGCAGTTCCGTCGCCGCGGTGTCCACCGCGTCGCGGCGGGTCTGGGTCAGCGTCTGCACCCGCTTGGTCAGCTGCTGGGCCCGGGCCGCGAGCTCCGGGTCGGCCGGGTCGGCCAGCTGACGGCGCATCACCCGCGGCGCCAGCCACAGGCCCAGGGCCAGCAGGAGGGAGCCTTCCAGGGCGTCGGTCCAGAGCGGGGAGGGCGTCTGGTTGTTGGCCAGGTCGGCGAAGCCGTACGCGAACCCGGGCACGGGCCAGAACACCGCGATCAGCCAGCCGTAGGCGCCGAGGACCAGCAGGCCCGCCGCGGCTAGCGTCGCGGCCCAGAGCCGCGACCGGAAGATCAGCACCAGCGCGGCCGCGGCCGCGGCCAGGTCAAAGAGGGCCACGTCGAGCCCGGCGACCTGGCGGCCGAACCAGGCGTGAGGCCCGAGCAACTGCAGGCTCAGTGCCACGACCGGGATCAGGAGCAGCCCGTGGACGGCGGAGATCCCGCCGCGACGGCGGTCAACCCACCGGGCGGCCAACGCCCTGACCAGCCCCGCGTCCGGCGCGTCCAGCCTCAGCAGCAGCCACAGGCCGACCACGAACAGGACGCCAGCCTCGGCCAGCACGGGCCAGGTGCCCCAGGCTCCGGGCCCCGCGGGGACGAACAGGTACTGGACCCGGCTGGTGAATCCGTCGCGGTACATCCTGGCCAGATCAACCCCGAAGACGGCCAGCCCGAGCACGCCGAAGGGCACCAGCCTGGCCGCCAGCTTCGGGGCGAAGACGATGGCCAGGGCCGCAATGCCGAGCTCGGCCGGGATAAGCCCGTGAGCCCCGCCGGCCATTACGGCGGCCGCCATCGCGACGGGCAGCAGCAGCAGCGCCCAGCCGCGGGCTTGGATGCGCCCCCGCAGGCCATCCGGGCCCGGGATCCCCTGCCCCTTCCGCGCCAGGATGCACCCGATCGTCAGTACCAGCACCAGCAAAATCGCGATAAGCATGGCCGCAGACTCCTTTCCCCGCCCGTCCTGCTCCCATCCTGGCTGTCGCGACCGGGGGCGGCCAGGGGCCTGCGACCCCGAAAGGAGGTGGGGCTGGGCCCACCATGGCGGGTCGGGGCG
>JBAUAY010000340.1:0-6920 GCA_049676235.1 Streptosporangiaceae bacterium | reverse complement strand
TGGGCCCGGCGGTAGTGCCCGGTCAGGACCTCACTGAGGTCACCGGGCCGGTAGGCCGAGGCGACGATGCGGTGGCAGATCCGGCAGCGGGTGACCGGAAGCTGGGTGACGGTCACAGGGAAGCGGCCGGAAGGTGACTTGCTCATTTGCCTCGATGATGCCGGGGCCGCGGGAGTGATCTTGCAAGGTACTCACGCTGCACGCACGCCATGCGGCATGAGCGAGCATAGCCCGAGCGATTCTCAGGAATCAACGGACGCATACCCTTCCCTGCCGATCTGCGACATAGTAGTGGCATGCATCTGGGCGGGCAGGCCGAAGGCGCGGCGCTGGGGCGGCTGAGGCTGGACGGGACCAAGCTTGGCGGTATGAGAGATGGAGACTATCTCCTGACTGCAAATAGCAAGAATTAATTAACCAGGATTACATTGTGCTAGAAACGCCAGGTTTTGCTAGCGTAGCAGCATGATTATCCACTTCATATGCCGGGGAAACTCGTTCCGGAGCATTATTGCCGAAGCCTATCTGAACTCACTCGAGATTAAGGATTCGAGGGCTCTGTCGAGCGGGACGACGGCGGCATCGGATAAGGCAAGGAACCTGGTCTACTACAGAATGACGCTCGATCTCCTTGAGCGGCACGGCATACGAGAATTTGCCAAAGCCGGCTACGGAGATCAGCTGACCCAGTCATGTCTGGAGGAAGCTGATATTACCGTCTGCATGAATCAACGAGTCTATGATGAGGGCCTGCGGTACGTTACCTTTCCTGCTAGCCCGCATATATGGTCCGTCGCCGATATTGGCGAGCCAGGCAGGATCTCAAATGCCGAATCGGAAAAAAATATTTATAGGGAAGAAGCTTATCAGGAAATCATCAAGAATGTTGATCGACTGATCTCAGACATCTCGGCAGCTGGCCTATTTGACGTTAGTCGTCTATAAAACAGGCACGCTCTCACATCGGCGTGTGCGTAAGTCCGGCGCACTTCGGCGGTCACGGCCGGCGTGGTTGTTCGTGGCGGGCGGCGTGCAGAAGGACCGGGGTCTGCATGAGTCATTCCCCAATGCGGATCCGGGTCGGATCGGGCGGGACGGCGGTTCGGCGCGCCCGGGTATTTGCGGGGGAGCGTGCCGGCCGGTTTGGGGATTGCCGGATGTGCCGTGGCCGCGTGGCGGCTGCGGCGTGTTTGGGTGGGAGGAGTGGCTTACCGTGGGTCGGGCGTCGATCATCGTCCCGGCTGGCGGGGCGGCCCGTTGCGTTGCCGGCGGCGGTCTGCCGGGTCGTCGGGGCGTCAAGCCGGTTGCCCCGGGGGGTAGAGCCGTCGGTGCCGGCGGGCCAGGCCGGAAGGGCAATACGATCGGAGTTTCGGTTCAGTCTCCTGTGGCGGGCTTCCCGGCGGCGCTGCGCCCGGGAATCCAGGTAGGGGAGCAAGACGGGGAGCAAGCGAGCGGCGATATCAGGCTACGTCCAGCGACACGCAGCGATTAAAGCTGCTGGTAGAGCCGCTTGTAGCGACGTCCAGCCACGGTTCGGGTTTATATGGCATGCAAGAGGCCAGGGGTTCGAATCCCCTAAGCTCCACGTTTCCCCAGCTCAGGGGCATGTTGTGATCTTGGAAAATGGTCGTTGACCTCTTGCATGCAGGCAAGCGCATGGTCTTCTTGACCTGGCTTTCCAGCACGGAAGTCCTCGCAGCTCAGGTCTGTGCTGTAGGTCTCGGCCGCATGGAGGAACGCCGGATGGCCGTTCCGGGGAGCAAGACGGGGAGCAACCCAGCGTTCGGCAGGTCCCGGCTGGAATGGCTGGCATGAGTCCCAGCTACCTGGCATACGGCCACCGCCGCGCTCCAACGTCACCATCGCGGCCGACACTGAGGCGTAAAGGAATAACAGCTCCGCCAGGCGGCCGGACCCGGCGGCATGGCCAGGCCGGGCAGGAACGCCGGGCCGGGCTTGGCCAGCTGCAGAGACCGCCGGACGCCGGGGCGGAGCTTATAGTGACTCTGTGAAGCCGCCGCGTCGCCTGTCGATTCCGGGCTGCATCGGCTGCGGAGCGATGAGGCAGTATGAGAGCTGCGCGGGGGCCTGCCGCGAGCGCAGGCTTGAGCTCGTCAGCGGCGGCGATTACGACGAGCTGACGGTGGCCGCGGCGGCTTGTCGCGTTCGCATCGAGCGGCTCTGGGCTGTCGTGGGGGAGCTGGCGCGCGGAGAGCCAGGCCCGGGCGAGTGGCGGATCGCGTACGAGGCGCTTCAGACATCGGCGCGTTCAGCGCTGCGACGTTTCAGGCCCGCAGATGGCGGCCGCGATGATGAGCGGCTTTCGCCTGCCGAGAGCGTGATCGTCTGGCGATGCCAGGACTGCGGGGGCGTTGATGCTCCGCAGCCGTGCATCGATGTCTGCATCTGGGGTCCGGCCGACTGGGTGGATGCGGCCTCGTACGAGTCCGGGCGGTCGCGGGCCGCCGTCGATCGCGAGGTCGAGCAGTCGCTGGCCGGGCTGCTCCGCAGGTTCGCGTCCGCCATGCCGCGTGAGGGGCAGTGGGAGCGAAGCGGGCGTGCCTTTCAATCGCAAGCGCGGCTCGTTCTCCGATCAGGGGAACCGCGCCGCGTTGCGGACGAGATGGCCATCGGGCAGGCTCAAGCCGATGGATAACGCTGATTTGCTGGCGCCAGCGTGCTGGCGCCGGTAAGGGCGACGCAAGGGGGGCCAGGGCCGCTACCCCGGCTCGGTGAACCTGCCGGTTGCGTGAGCAGGCCGAAGCAGGCCCGCGTCGGAGTCATCGGCATGATGAACGTGCTGAACCTCAGCCGGCATCTTCGGGTGCGCGACAACATGACCACCGCGCCACGGCCATCGGCCTGATCGTTGCCTCCGGACTCAAGCGTTCCTGCATGCGCCCGGTGGTCAAGTGGACGTCCGTCGCGCCCGCCGGGCCAAGACCTGCCGCTGTCGGCCCGTCGGCCCGCATGCAGGGCCAGCGGGCCCGCGCCCTAGCGGGCCGGAACTGACTCGTGAGGCTGGCTGAGCGCTTGCGGCTCACCGTGGATCCTAGTAGGAACAAAAGACCATCAGATCGCCGGTGATCAAGGCGTGATCCGGCCGCAGGCTGGCCTGAAGCGCACACACGAGGGGAGCGCATGATGACGTCGATGGACGAGAAGCGGGCAAGCGTGCCCTCATCTCCAGCCACCGAGCATGAGGAAGTCGGTGACTCGGCCTGCTGGGCGCACCGCGTCTGCCCGGAATGCGGTCGGCTCAACCAGATGGAGCACCCAGACGCGTGCGAAGCATGCGGGGTGGCCTTTCCCGCTTACTAGGCGCAAGAAGTCGGCCTTTCGAAAACAGACGCAGTCGGAGTTGCCGGCGAGTCAGCCATCTGCCGGAGCCCGCATGAGCGTTCCGGCCAAGCGAAGTCAGTTGAAGGTCCAGTTACCATCTTTGACCGGCAGGTCGGGATGCTCAGGTGCTGCATTTACCAGCACAGGGGATGCGCGGCGCCACCTGGCAGGGAGCCCAGCATGTTTGCCGAAGGAAACCAGATTTCCCAGCGGGCATCGTGCGGCTGGTGCTGCCAATGCCTTTGGTTCCTTTTGGTCGATCGTGATCCTTGACAGACTGGCGGCGGTCGGCTGATTGTGGCCCGGTATGGCGGGAGGCGCTGAGATGGCAGCGATGCGCGGGCCGTCCGGTATCGGCGGCGAGCTGGACGAGGCGCTAGTGCGGGCCGGGTGCTACCTACGCAAGGGCGTGGTCTCGGCTGACATGCGGATGCTGCAGAAGTCCGGCGGGCGGGAAGCGGGCAGCTTCTGCCGGGACCGCTGGAGCTATGACAAGCCCGTCCGCTCCACTCACGGCGTGAACTGCACGGGCTCCTGCTCGTGGAAGGCGTACGTCAAGGACGGGATCATCACGTGGGAGGCCCAGCAGACCGACTACCCGTCCGCCGGGCCGGACCGGCCGGACTACGCACCGCGCGGCGCGGCGTTCTCCTGGTACACCTACTCGCCGGCCCGGATCCGCTATCCCTACGTTCGCGGCGTGCTGCTGGAGCTGTTCCGGGGGGCCAGGGCCCGCCACGGCGGCGACCCGGTCGAGGCATGGGCCGAGATCACCGGCAACCCCGGCCTCGCGCGGGGCTACAAGTCCGCCTGCGGCAAGGGCGGCTTCGTCCGGGCGAGCTGGGAGGAGGCGGTTGAGCTCGCCGCGGCCGCGCACGTCCACACGATCCTCACCTGGGGTCCGGACCGGATCGCCGGGCTCAGCCCGATCCCGGCGATGAGCATGGTCAGCCATGCCGCGGGCGCCCGGTTCCGCGCGCTGATCGGCACACCGATGCTGTCGTTCTACCACTGGTACGCCGACCTGCCGGTCGCCTCCCCGCAGGTCTTCGGTGACCAGACCGACGTGCCCGAGTCCGGTGACGGGCGGGACGCTTCCTACCTGGTGCTGTGGGGCTCCAACGCGGCAAGACGCAGCGGGCGGCTGATCACGATTCTGGGAAGGATGGTCTCGACTATGGGCACCAGCGCTGCGGGAGGCCAGGCACGATCCTTGAGCCGGACAGCCATGGCTATCAGGGATCTCTACCCTGGCTACTTCGCATTTGTGATGGCCACGGGCATCATATCGACCGGCACGTTCCTGCTGGGACCGTCCTGGCTATCGAAGGGGCTGCTCGTTGTCGCATCGATCGGGTTCGTTGTGCTCAGCACTGCGCTGGTGGTCCGGCTGGCCGTCTTCCGCTCCAGCGTGGCGGCCGATATACAGGCGCCGGAGCGAGTGTTCGGCTTCTTCACGATCGTGGCCGGGATCGACGTGCTCGGGGTGCGGCTCGGGGCCGCGGGTCATCCGCTGACCACGGCGATCCTGGCCGGCGTGGCTGCTGTCGTGTGGCTCGCGCTGACGTACGGTGTACCTGCCAGCCTGCTGCTGGCGCGGGAGCGCGACTCGGTCCTCGGCGGTGTCAACGGCACCTGGCTGCTGTGGGTGGTCGGCACGCAGTCCCTCTCGGTCACGGCATCGGCCCTGGTTCCCGTCTGGCCGTCGCAATCGGGGCTGCTGGCGCCGGCCGCGGTCGGCCTGTGGAGCGTCGGGCTGGTGCTGTATCTGCTGCTCGTCTCGTTGATCTTGCTGCGATGGCTGACGGTTGCCATGACCCCCGCCACCCTCGGGCCCCCCTACTGGATCCTGATGGGCGCCACGGCGATCACCGTCCTGGCAGGCGCCCGGATCCTGAGCCTTCCCGCCGCACTCCCTGTTACCCGGGCCACTGCCGGGTTCATCGAGGGATTCTCATTTACCCTCTGGGCGTTCGGCACCTGGTGGATCCCGCTGCTCATCGTGCTCGGCCTCTGGCGGCATGTCCGGCGGCACTGGCCGCTCACCTACGAGCCGGCGCTCTGGAGCGTGGTCTTCCCCCTTGGCATGTACAGCGTGGCCACGTTGTCGTTCGGCAAAGTCGCGCATCTCCGATTCATGGAACCCCTCAGCCGGTTCATGCTCTGGGTGGCCGTCGCCGCCTGGGTGGTAGTGGCAGTCGCGTTTCTGGTCCGGCTCGCCCGCCGCTCGGGCGAACCTGCATCCGGCGCGGCAGCGGCGTCAGCCAGCGCGACAACCACTGCGACATGACCGAGACGCCCAGGCCTCCTCGCTGACCCGAGGTCGTGCCTCTACCGCCCCCAAGTGCAGCAGCCGCAGCATCTGGCTCAGCCGGCCAGCAGGACGCCGGGGAACAACCCGGCCACGGCGCTGACGCCGGTCAGTACGCCGAAAACGGCGAGGCCGACGGCGCTGCACGCCCGCGCGTGCAGTGCCGCGGTCAGACCGGAGATGCCCACGACCACGAGCCTGACGATCAGCGTGTCCCGGTAACTGGCACTGTGGCTGATCTCGGACCAAGCGGCGGCCACGTTCCAGATCCCGGTGACAATCAAGACGGCGAACGCGATCGACGCAACTTGGCTGAAGCGCTGGGCGGCCGCCCGCGGCACCTCAGCGCCGAAACGGCGCAGAGCTGGGCGCTGGTGAGGGTCTTGGGCGGTCACCGGACCGGCCATCCCCAGGACTGCTCACCGGCCGACAACCGGACTCGCCCGCGTAGACGTGCACCTTCGGCGGTCGTGCGGATCTTCTCCCGTCATGGCGGCGATCATGACATCGCCGGCCGTGATGATCGTGCCTGCGGTCGCGGTCATGATGGCGAATGCCAGCGACGAGGCGAGCATGCGGCGCCAGCGAGCGCCCGGCATCCTGAGCCGGCAATCAGCGCGAGAGGTTGTTCCCGGCCGCTTGCCGTGATGGTATGGCTAGTCACGAGGGGACGGGGCCGATCGTCGATTAGGCGAGGTGGTCAGGTGACCGAACCGGACGCGCAGCAGGCAGGCAGGGCCGGCCGGCCGGCCCGCCCTCCCGCAGGCGGGGTTGACCGGGAGTTGCTGGCACCGTTGCTGCCGGGCGGCGAGCCGGTCGAGCAGCTGCTGCGCAGGGCCCAGTTCTTCGTGCCGGGCGAGCCGTCGAGCGACTTCCGTGAGGTGCACCGCAAGGGTGGCCGGGGCGCGGAGGAGTTCTACCGTGAGCGATGGCGGCACGACAAGATGGTGCGGTCCACGCACGGGGTGAACTGCACAGGGTCGTGCTCGTGGAAGGTGTATGTCAAAGACGGGATCATCACGTGGGAGACGCAGCAGACCGATTACCCGTCG
Source organism: Streptosporangiaceae bacterium (assembly GCA_049676235.1). Taxonomy (GTDB): domain Bacteria; phylum Actinomycetota; class Actinomycetes; order Streptosporangiales; family Streptosporangiaceae; genus Palsa-504. Next base: position 215 of record JBAUAY010000340.1, on the reverse strand, counting down.
GCGGGTCCGGATTCGCCGGAGTATGAGCCGCGGGGGTGCCCGCGCGGTGCGTCGTTTTCCTGGTACACCTACTCCCCGTCCCGGGTGCGCTTTCCGTACGTGCGCGGCCAGCTGCTCGATATCTGGCGCGAGGCCCGGACCCGGCTGGGCGATCCGGTGGCCGCGTGGGCGGAGATCACCGCGGATCCGCAGCGCACCGCGCGGTACAAGGACGC
>JBAUAY010000339.1:0-3413 GCA_049676235.1 Streptosporangiaceae bacterium | reverse complement strand
CAGGCACGAGACAGGGACCGCGGACACCGACGCCGCAGCGCATGTCCTCCATCAGACCCGCAGCGGGATCCCTCCGTGACCCCGCACGCACACCGCGCCGCCCATTCTCCCGCTAACCCCCTCCCGGGCGGCGCAGTGGCCATGCTTCAAGGCTGGGCTGACGTTACACCGCCTCTGGCCAGAACGACATGGCAGTCGGGTCGCCGATCGCGACACGCTCAAGGTGCGGCGCTGGCCGGCTGGTAGCGTCAGCGGGTGGAGATAAGGGCGAGCAGGATATGGGCGAACGGCCTGGAATTCGGGCTGCTGGAAGCCGGCGCCGGCCCGCTGGCGCTGTGCCTGCACGGCTTCCCCGACACCGCCCGCACCTGGCGGTACCTCCTGCCCGAACTGGCCGCCGCCGGGTTCCGCGCCGTCGCTCCCTTCATGCGCGGATACGCTCCAACCGCAGTCCCGGATGACGGCCGCTACAGCATAGGCACGCTGGCAGACGACGCCATAGCCCTCCACGAGGTTCTCGGCGGAGACGGGCATGCGGTCCTCATCGGCCACGACTGGGGCGCTGAAGCTGCCTACGCGGCGGCAGCGGCTGCGCCGGACCGCTGGCGGCGGCTTGTGACCCTGGCCGTGCCGCCCGCCGCGCTGGACCCGGTGCTGTTCGGCGACTACGAGCAGCTCAAGCGCTTCTTCTACATCTTCCTGTTCCGGGATACCCCTGGCCTGGCCGAGAAGATCGTGGCCGCTGACGGCATGGCATTCATCAGGCGGCTGCGGCAAGACTGGTCACCAGGTTTCGACGCGGCGGACTGCCTGGAGTACGTCAGGGAATCCCTGGCCGACCCGGCCAGCCTGTCGGCGGCGATCAGCTATTACCGCGCCCCGCAGGCCCCGGACTCCCCCGGCAGCGCAGGGCAGTATGAGGCGGCAGCACCGCCGGCTGCGCGGTGCGCTCCACAGCCGACGCTTTACCTGCACGGCGCCGCCGATGGCTGTATCAGCGTCGATCTCGTCCGCAACGCCGGACGCCACCTCGCCCCCGATTCCAGGATGAAGGTGATCCCGGGCGCCGGCCACTTCCTCCAGGTGGAACAGCCGGAAGAAGTCAACCAGCACATCCTCGCCTGGGTCACCAGCTAGCCGGCCATCCTCCGCACCAGCGCGATCTGTTCTGAGCGACTGCATGCACCTCCATAGCCCGGCACGGATTCGCCGCACATGGAATTCGTAGAGGACCAGGTGAGAGCTACAGTCCGAGGCTGCGGCCGATGATCTCTTTCTGGATCTCGGTGGTGCCGCCGAAGATCGACTGGACGCGGCTGTCCGTCCAGGCCCGGCCCACCGCGTACTCGCGCATGTAGCCGTATCCGCCGTGCAGCTGGACGCAGCGGTCGGTGACCCGGTTGCACAGCTCGGTGTTCCACCACTTGACCATGGACGCCTCGTCGGGCTTCAGCCGCCCGGCGCAGTGCTCCATGATGGCGCGGTCGGTGAACTCGCGCGCGACCGCGATCTCGGTGGCCATCTCGGCCAGCACGAACCGGTTGTGCTGAAACTTGCCGATCGGCTGGCCGAACGCCTGGCGCTCCTTGCTGTAGGCCAGCGTGTCGGCGAAGGCCTGCTCCGCGATGGCGAGCGCGGTGACGCCGATCGTCACCCGCTCCCGCGGCAGGTTCTGCATCAGGGCGACGAACCCGCCGCCCTCCGCGCCGAGCAGGTTGCCGGCTGGCACCCGGACGTCGGTGAAGAACAGCTCCGAGGTGTCCTGGGCGTGCATGCCGAGCTTTTCCAGGTTCCGGCCGCGGGAGAAGCCGGGCATGCCGCGCTCGACCACGAGCAGGCTGATCCCCCGGTGCCCGGCGGCCGGATCGGTGCGCGCCGCCACGATCACCAGGTCGGAGAGCTGGCCGTTGGAGATGAACGTCTTCTGCCCGTTCAGCACGTAATGATCGCCCGAACGGACCGCGGTGCTCCGTATCCCCTGCAGGTCACTGCCCGCCTCCGGCTCGGTCATCGCGATCGCCGCGATCAGCTCTCCCGAGCAGTAGCCGGGGAACCAGCGCTCTCGCTGCTCCGGCGTGCACAGCCGGTCCAGGTACGGCCCGATCATGTCGTTGTGCAGCTGGAACATCGGGCCGCTGGCGCCCGCGTGGGCCAGTTCCTCGTTCAGCACGACATAGAAGCGGTAGTCGGGCTGGCCGCCGCCGCCGTACTTCTCTTCGAGGTGGATGCCGAGCAGCCCGGCCCGGCCCGCGGCCAGCCAGACGTCCCGGGACACGATGCCTTCCCGTTCCCACTGCTCGTGGTAGGGCGCGATCTCCTTCGCGATGAAGGCCCGCACCATGTCACGGAACGCGCCGTGTTCCTCGGTGAAAATCATTCTTTCCATCGCCTGCGACCTCCACCGGCATCGTAACCCGGTGCCCGGGCCCTATTGTGAAACACTTACTTCGAAAGTAGTCTTTCACATATGGACATCGAGCCTGGGATGCCGGGGAACCCGATCGAGCTCACTGACCCGCAGATGATGCGGGCCCTGGCCCACCAGGCGCGAATCGCGATCTGGACGCACCTGGGACTGCACGGCCCCGCGACGGCCACCGAGTGCGCGGAGATAGCCGGGCTCTCCCCGTCGGCGTGCAGTTACCACCTCAGGACGCTGGCCAAATACGGCTTCGTCGAGGAGGACCCAGACAGCGCCGCGGATGGGCGCGAGCGCCCGTGGCGGGCTCGCGTGCTCGCCTTCTCGATGACCGATAGCCCCGATGCGCCGGCCGCCACCAAGCTCGCCAACCGGCTGCTGGTGGAGAACATGCGTGCGTCGGCCGAAGAGATCCGGGCGCGATACGTGGCCCGCAAGTCCGAGTATCCCGCCGACTGGCAGGCCGCGGCGGGCGAGGTATTCAGCGTGGCGCACGTGACGCCGGACGAACTGGACCGGCTGCGGGCCCAGGTGCTCGAGGTCATGGCGCCTTACGTGCGGCTGGAGCCGGCCAGCCGGCCGGCCGGCGCACTGCCGGTCAGCGTGTCGCTCGACCTGTTCCCGTGGTTCGGGCCAGAAGAGGTCCAGGCCGGCGAGGAGGACTCATGACCGCCCCGTGGCGAACCTTGGGCTCGGGCCCGCTGGCGGTGCGGAGCTTCCGGCTGCTGTGCGCCGGGCAGTTCACGTCGACGATCGGCGACTTCTGTTACGCGGTGGCGCTGCCCTGGCTGGTGCTCTCCGCGCACGGCGGCGCGGTCCTGCTCGGCATCGTGCTGGCCTGCTACGGCGTGCCGCGCACCGTACTGATCCCGGTCGGCGGGGTGCTGGCCGACAAGGTGGGGCCGCGCACCCTCATGCTGGCGGCCGACACCGCGCGCTGCGTGCTGGTCGCCGGCCTGGCGCTGCTGGCGGCCAAGCACACCGCCTCGCTGGC
>JBAUAY010000338.1:0-2191 GCA_049676235.1 Streptosporangiaceae bacterium | reverse complement strand
TCCGATCACGACGACGCGGTCAAGATCATCCACAAGGCGCTGGACGCCGGGATCAACTTCATCGATACCGCCGATGGCTACTCCGCCGGCGAGTCCGAAGAGACCCTCGGCGAGGCGCTGGCCGGCGGACGGCGCGAGGGCGTGGTGCTCGCCGTCAAGTTCGGCGTTCCGTTCGGCGATGACGACCCCAACCATCGCGGGGCATCGCGGCGGTGGATCACCGAAGCGGTCGAGGGCTCGCTGCGCCGGCTGCAGACCGACTGGATTGACCTCTACCAAGTGGGCGTTCCCGACCCGAACACCGATATCGACGAGACCCTCGGCGCGCTGTCCGACCTCGTGCGCGCCGGCAAGATCCGCTCCTTCGGCGCGTCAAAGGTTCCGGCCTCTCAGATCGTCGAGGCCCAGTGGACCGCGGAGCGCCGCGGCCACGGGCGGTTCCGCACCGAGCAGCCGCCCTACTCCCTGCTGACCCGCGCCATCGAGTACGACCTGCTGCCGACCTGCCAGCGCCACGGGATGGGCGTCATGGCCTACAGCCCGCTGGCCGGCGGCTGGCTGTCCGGCAAGTACCGCAAGGGCCAGCAGGTCAGCGGACCAGGCTCCGCCGCTCGTGCTCGGCGCTTCCCCGCAGCCTACGACGCCGCCAACCCGGCCAACGCCGCAAAGCTCGACGCCGCCGATGCCCTCGGCGCGCTCGCTGACGAGGCCGGGCTGACCCTCATCCAGATGGCGGTCGCGTTCGTCACCCGCCACCCCGCGGTCACCTCCGCGATCATCGGGCCGCGCACCATGGAGCACCTGGACAGCTATCTCGCCGCCGACGGGATCGAGCTGCCCGCCGATCTGCTTGACCGCATCGACCAGATCGTTCCCCCCGCAGTCACGATCAACGTCGCCGACAACATGTGGTACGTCGGCACGACGGCGCTGGAGGCCGCATACCGCCGGCGCTAGGGCGGCCTCCCCAGGGCACTGGCCGCCGGCGGGTGTGCATGCGCATGATTCGAAGGCGCAGAGGACATCATCGCCCTGCGATGTCAGCACGCCAGCGGCCATGGCTAGCTGCAACGCCAGCGGGATGCCGTGGTCGGCAGTGCCCACCACGGCCCACATGGGATTGAGCGGCGTCGGCTATGCAGGTGTCCGGAGGGCCTGGCGTGGACCATGCGACGGCTCACGTGCCGGAAGGCACGGCGGCAGGGATCCCCGCCGTTCCCCTGGGCGCCGGGTCAGATGGCGGTACGGCCGCCGTCGGCGGCGATGACCGCGCCGGTGATGTAGCTGGCTTTGAGCGAGGCGAGGAAGGCGATCACGCTGGCGATCTCGCCTGGCTGGGCGGGCCGGGCCAGCAAGGTCGTGGCGCCCAGTGCCTCGATGCGGCCGGGGGCGGCTCCGTTGGTCAGGACCGGACCGGCAGCGATGGCATTGACCCGGATACCTGAGGGACTGAACTCGGCCGCCCAGGCACGGGTCATCGACGCCAGGGTCGCCTTGGTCGCGCCGTAGGCAGCCCCGCCGGCCAGGCCGATCTGGCCGGCCATGCTCGCGATGTTGATGATGCTGCCGTTGCCCCGGGCGGCCATCTTCGGGGCCAGCGCGGCGACCAGGAAGTACGCCGCCCTGACGTTGGCGGCGAAGAGCCGGTCGAAGGTAGCTAGGTCCAGGTCTGCGGTCGGCCCGAACCAGGAGAAGCCGGCGTTGTTGACCAGCACGTCGACCGCGCCCGCCTGGTTGGCGAGGTAGTCTACCTGGGCCGGGTCGGTGAGGTCGGCCGCCACGAAGTGGGCCTTGCCGCCCGCTGCGGTGATCGTGTCGACCACCGCAAAGCCGCGGTCGGCGTCGCGCCCGTGCACGATGAGCTCGGCCCCGTGCCGGCCGAGCTCTTCGGCCGCTGCCTGGCCGATGCCCGAGGTGGCCTCGGTAACCAGGGCGCTGATGCCTTCGAGGTCTCGCTGGTCGTTCAACTCTCGTCCTTCAGATTGACGGACTTGTCATGCCGTGAGCGGGTGAGCCGGTCTAGCTTGTGGCGGGCGCGGCTTCGGCTGCTGTCTTGATGAGCTGGGTCACGTCGCCGGGGTGGGAGACCATCGCGACGTGGCTGGACGGGATCTCGACGGTGGTGGCGCCCATCCGGGCGGCGAACTGCCGCTCGGCGGCCGGCGGCAGGGCCTGGTCATCGGCGGCGACC